>NZ_CACSJY010000017.1:0-120041 GCF_902706155.1 Pseudomonas sp. 18058 | reverse complement strand
TTGTGTCAGACGACATCTCCGGTAGCTGATCCACCGCCTTCGCGAGCAAGCCCGCTCCCACAGGGGGATTGGTGCAGTATTCAAGCAATGTGTACGCCCACAAAAAAGCCCCCGCCAGCCACTAGCGCTGACGGGGGCTTCCTCTATAACGCCAAGTTACATCTCCACCTGCGTCCCCAACTCAATCACCCGGTTCAGCGGCAGATTGAAGAACCTCAAGTTCCCATTGGCATTCTTCAACATGAACGCAAACAGCGCCTCACGCCAACGCGCCATGCCTTCCAACTTCGAGGCAATC
This sequence comes from Pseudomonas sp. 18058, assembly GCF_902706155.1. Lineage (NCBI taxonomy): Bacteria > Pseudomonadati > Pseudomonadota > Gammaproteobacteria > Pseudomonadales > Pseudomonadaceae > Pseudomonas > Pseudomonas sp. 18058. The sequence continues at coordinate 119,743 of NZ_CACSJY010000017.1, read as the reverse complement.
ACCGTTTCGCGGCTGAGGAAGTAGGTGGTGCGCATCGGGCTGAAGTCCAGATCATCCAGATGACATAGCTTCAGCGCCTGCGGCACGTCAGGCTCATCGGTGAAGCCGAAGTGCAGGATCACCCGGAAGAAGCCCTCCCCGTGCGCTTCTACTTCGAAACGTCGCGATGGCGGTACGCGCGGGATGTCTTCGTAGACCACCGTCAGCAACACCACCTGCTCATGCAACACCTGGTTGTGCAGCAGGTTGTGCAACAACGCATGCGGCACGGCGTCGGAGCGCGCGGTGAGGAACACCGCGGTGCCCTGCACACGATGCGGCGGTTGCACGCGGATGCTGCTGATGAAGATCGGCAGCGGCAGCGCGCCTTCGTCTAGGCGATCGACGAGCAACTGCTTGCCGCGTTTCCAGGTGGTCATCAGCACGAACAGCGCGATACCGGCGATCACCGGGAAGGCACCGCCCTGCACGATCTTCGGCACGTTGGCGGCGAAGTACAGACCGTCCACCAGCAGGAAACCGATCAACACCGGCACGGCAAGGATTGGTGGCCATTTCCACAGCAGCAGCATCACCGCCGACACCAGAATGGTGGTCATCAGCATGGTGCCCGTCACCGCCACGCCGTAGGCCGAGGCCAGTGCGCCAGACGATTCGAAGCCGAGTACCAACAACACCACGCCAACCATCAACGCCCAGTTCACCGCGCCAATATAAATCTGGCCCTGCTCGGCGCTGGAGGTGTGCTGGATGTACATGCGCGGAATGTAGCCGAGCTGAATCGCCTGACGGGTCAGGGAGAACGCGCCGGAAATCACCGCTTGCGAGGCGATCACCGTGGCCATGGTCGACAGACCGACCAGCGGAATCAACGCCCAGCTCGGCGCCAGCAGGTAGAACGGGTTACGCGCCGCTTCCGGGTTGTCCAGCAGCAAAGCGCCCTGACCGAAGTAGTTGAGCATCAGCGCCGGCAACACCAGAATGAACCACGCGCGGGCAATCGGCTTGCGACCGAAGTGCCCCATGTCGGCGTACAGCGCTTCGGCACCGGTCAGCGCCAGCACCACGGCACCGAGGATCGCCACGCCCATGCCCGGATGAACGACGAAGAAATTCACCGCCCACATCGGGTTCATCGCATGCAGCACTTCTGGGGTGTGGCTGATGCCATACACACCAAGCGCGCCGAGGACGAGGAACCAGGTGACCATGATCGGCCCGAACAGAATGCCGATCCGCGCGGTACCGTGACTCTGGATCAGGAACAACCCGACCAGAACGACCAGCGACAGCGGCACCACCCAATGATCAATGCCATCGAATGCCAGGCCCAGACCTTCAATCGCCGACAGTACGGAAATCGCCGGGGTGATCATGCTGTCGCCATAAAACAGCGCAGCGCCGATCAGTCCGCAAACCACCAATAATGAACGCAGCTTTTTGCGATGCCCTGCCGCTCGCCTTGCCAATGCGGTGAGCGCCATGATGCCGCCCTCGCCCTGGTTGTCGGCGCGCAGCACGAACATCATGTATTTGATCGAAACCACCCAGATCAGCGACCAGAAGATCAACGACAGAATACCCAGCACGCCGTCGTGATTGACGGGCACACCGTAGCCGCCGGAAAACACTTCTTTAAGGGTGTACAACGGGCTCGTGCCGATGTCGCCGTAAACCACCCCGACCGCCGCGACCAGCATACTCAGCGGCTTGGTTGCCGAACCCTCGGCGCCTGCCGCATGACTACTTGCCTGACCCATCCAACACTCCTGACTTACCGGAACCGGCTTCTTTTCAATGAAGCACTATGCTTTGTCGTGCAGCATGATGCGCTGATTTACCTGTTGTTACAGACGATTTGTTGACTGTAAAAAATTGGTAAAGCCCAACGGCGCGAAGCATAGCGCAGCACTCGTCGTATTTCCCGGCATAAAGCTGGTCAAGTGCGCTTCTCGCCGCTAGAATTGCGCACTTTTTGATCAGAGGCGCACCCTAAGCGCCCATCCGTCGGCTTCCGCACTGCGCAAGCGGCGTCACAAAATACCGAGGTTAGACATGTCCACCACTCCTGCGCCGGCCAATCCAAAGGTTGGCTTTGTATCTCTGGGTTGCCCGAAAGCACTGGTCGACTCCGAGCGCATCCTGACCCAGCTGCGCATGGAAGGTTATGACGTGGTGTCCACCTATCAGGACGCCGACGTTGTAGTCGTCAACACCTGCGGTTTCATCGATTCGGCCAAGGCTGAGTCGCTGGAAGTGATCGGCGAAGCGATCAAGGAAAACGGCAAGGTGATCGTCACCGGCTGCATGGGCGTGGAAGAAGGCAACATCCGCAACGTGCACCCGAGCGTGCTGGCCGTGACCGGTCCGCAGCAGTACGAGCAAGTGGTCAACGCCGTGCACGAAGTCGTGCCACCGCGTAAAGACCACAACCCGCTGATCGACCTGGTGCCGCCGCAAGGCATCAAGCTGACCCCGCGTCACTACGCTTACCTGAAGATTTCCGAAGGCTGCAACCACAGCTGCTCGTTCTGCATCATCCCGTCGATGCGCGGCAAACTGGTCAGCCGTCCGGTCGGCGATGTGCTCGACGAAGCTCAACGTCTGGTCAAATCCGGCGTTAAAGAGTTGCTGGTTATTTCGCAAGACACCAGCGCTTACGGCGTTGACGTGAAATACCGCACCGGTTTCTGGAACGGCGCGCCGGTGAAAACCCGCATGACCGAACTCTGTGAAGCACTGAGCACTTTGGGCGTCTGGGTACGTCTGCACTACGTTTACCCGTACCCGCACGTTGACGAGCTGATCCCGCTGATGGCGGCCGGCAAGATCCTGCCGTACCTGGACATCCCGTTCCAGCACGCCAGCCCGAAAGTGTTGAAGTCGATGAAACGCCCGGCGTTCGAAGACAAGACCCTGGCGCGGATCAAGAACTGGCGCGAAATCTGCCCGGATCTGATCATCCGTTCGACCTTCATCGTCGGCTTCCCGGGCGAAACCGAAGAAGACTTCCAGTACCTGCTGAACTGGTTGACCGAAGCGCAGCTCGACCGCGTCGGCTGCTTCCAGTACTCGCCGGTAGAAGGCGCTCCGGCCAACGATCTCGATCTGGAGATCGTTCCGGACGAGGTCAAACAGGATCGTTGGGATCGCTTCATGGCGCACCAGCAAGCGATCAGCTCGGCACGTCTGCAAATGCGCATCAGCCGTGAAATCGAAGTGCTGGTGGACGAAGTCGACGAGCAAGGCGCAGTTGGCCGCTGCTTCTTCGATGCCCCGGAAATCGACGGCAACGTGTTTATTGATAACGGCAGCAATCTGAAGCCGGGCGACAAGGTCTGGTGCAAAGTCACCGACGCTGACGAATACGATCTGTGGGCCGAACAGATCTAACACCGCATACCCTGTAGGAGCTGCCGAAGGCTGCGATCTTTTGATCTTGATCTCGATAAACAAGATCAAAAGATCGCAGCCTCGTTTCACTCGTCAGCTCCTACAGGGATTCGGGATAGCGCTGAATTCAAAAGCCCCGCTCTTTTTCCAAGATGCGGGGCTTTTTTACGGCTATCGTTTATCGGGGGACGGACTCCCTTGAACGAACAAGAGGCCAACAGGCATGCGTCACCACTCGGTTATCCACACGCCGAAACTCAGCGATTATCAGGAACTGACCCGGGTCTGGGAGGCCTCGGTTCGCGCCACCCATGATTTTCTGCCGGACAGCTACATCGAGCTGCTGCGTAATCTGGTGCTGACCCGCTATCTGGATGCGGTGATGCTGATTTGCACCAAGGACGCCGACCAGCGCATAACCGGGTTTGCCGGGGTCGCGGCGGGCAAGATTGAGATGCTGTTCGTTGATCCCGATTTTCGCGGTCAAGGTTTGGGCAAGAAGCTGCTCAACTACGCGATGCAGCATTTGAACGCCGATGAGCTGGACGTCAACGAACAGAACCCGCAGGCGCTTGGCTTCTACTTCAAGCAGGGGTTTGAAGTGATCGGCCGCTCTGAAGTGGATGGTATGGGCCAGCCGTATCCGTTGCTGCATATGCGTTTGCGGCAAAATCAGCAACGCTCCAGTAATGGTTGAAACCCTGTAGAACCCTGTGGGAGCGAGCTTGCTCGCGAATGCGGTGTACCAGTCACTGCACACATAGACTGGCATGACGCCTTCGCGAGCAAGCCCGCTCCCACATTGAATTCAGCGCCTGTAAATGGAACCGGGCTTAACCGGCGCCACACAGGTACAATGCCCACCCCTTTTTTGTTACGGCCCTGTCATGACTGACCCGATTCGCCTCTCCAAACGCCTCATCGAACTGGTCGGTTGCTCCCGCCGGGAGGCCGAGCTGTTCATCGAGGGCGGCTGGGTCACCGTGGACGGCGAAGTCATCGACGAACCGCAGTTCAAGGTCGGCGACCAGAAGGTCGAGCTCGACAAGGACGCCCAGGCCACCGCGCCGGAGCCGGTGACCATCCTGCTCAACGCGCCGGCCGGCATGGACGTCGAAAGCGCCATGCAATCGCTGAGCATCGACACCCTCAGCGAAGAACACCGCTATGGCAAACGCCCGTTGCGCGGCCACTTCCTGCGCCTGACCGCCAGCGCTGACCTGCAAGCCAAGGCCAGCGGCCTACTGGTGTTCACCCAGGACTGGAAAATCCTGCGCAAACTCACCGCCGACGCCGCGAAGATCGAGCAGGAATATGTAGTCGAAGTTGAAGGCGACATGGTCGCCCACGGCCTCAACCGCTTGCAGCACGGCCTGACGCACAAGGGCAAAGAGCTGCCGCCGGTCAAGGCCAGCTGGCAGAACGAAAACCGCCTGCGCTTCGCCATGAAAAACCCGCAGCCGGGGATCATCGCCCAGTTCTGCGAAGCGGTTGGCCTCAAGGTCATCGGCATCCGCCGTATCCGCATCGGCGGCGTCTCGATCGGCAAAGTCCCGGTCGGCCAATGGCGCTACCTGTCCGGCAAAGAGAAGTTCTAAGACTTCCACTGCCGCCACACATTCCGGCAGCGCGCCCGCGTGCTGCCCACAACGCTTATCAGGATTACTCACATGATTCATAACGACGTATTGCGCAGCGTGCGCTACATGCTCGACATCAGTGACAAGAAAGTTGTCGAAATCATCAAACTCGGCGGCATGGACGTAGCACTCGCTGACGTGCTGACCTGGCTCGACAAGAAAGAAGAAGACGAAGAAGGTTTCGTGCGCTGCCCGGACGAAGTCATCGCGCACTTCCTCGACGGTCTGGTGATCTTCAAGCGTGGCAAGGATGAAAGCCGTCCGCCGCAGCCGATCGAAGTGCCGGTGACCAACAACATCATTCTGAAAAAACTGCGTGTAGCCTTCGAACTGAAAGAAGACGACATGCACGCGATCCTCAAGGCTGCTGAGTTCCCGGTGTCCAAGCCTGAGCTGAGCGCACTGTTCCGCAAGGTTGGCCACACCAACTACCGCCCGTGCGGCGACCAGTTGCTGCGCAACTTCCTCAAAGGTCTGACCCTTCGCGTTCGCCCGGCCTGATCCTCGCTGCGGTGGCGATCGATGGTCGCCACCGCAATGCATGACCGTTCATTCCCTGCAAAAATAGTGGCTCCGCTTTTCGCGGCTGACGACTAGGGTGTATTGATCCCTAGCACTCAGGACTCGCCATGCACCCGTATTTCTCCCTGCAAGGCCGCACCGCTCTGGTGACCGGCGGCACCCGTGGTATCGGCAAAATGATCGCCAAAGCCTTCGTCGAGGCTGGCGCGCGTGTCTATGTCTGCTCGCGCGACGCCGAAGCCTGTCATCAAACCGCGGAAGAACTCAGCGCTTTGGGTACTTGCTACGGCATGGCAGCGAATCTGGCGACTGAAGAAGGCGTGCAGGAACTGGCCGCGCGTCTGGGCGAGCAAATCACCCATCTGGATATTCTGGTAAACAATGCCGGCACCACGTGGGGCGCGCCGCTAGAGAGTTACCCGGTCAAGGGCTGGGAAAAGGTCATGCAGCTCAACGTGACGTCGGTGTTCACCTGCATCCAGCAGTTTCTACCGTTGTTGCGCAAGGCAGGCTCAGCGGCGAATCCGGCGCGGATTATCAATATTGGTTCGGTGGCGGGGATTTCTTCGTTTGGGGAGCAGGCGTATGCCTACGGGCCGAGTAAGGCTGCCCTGCACCAATTGTCACGGATTCTTGCGCGGGAGCTGGTGAGCCAGCACATCAATGTCAATGTGATCGCACCGGGAAGGTTTCCGAGCAAGATGACTCAGCATATTGGCAACGATGAGAAGGCGCTGGCGGAGGACACGGCGGTGATCCCGATGAAGCGTTGGGGGCGTGAGGAAGAGATGGCGGCGTTGGCGATCAGCCTGGCGAGTACCGCCGGGGCCTATATGACCGGGAATATTATTCCGCTGGATGGTGGTTTCAGTCTGTAGATCGGCGGCGCGGCCTTCGCGAGCAAGCTCGCTCCCACATTGGATCTATGGCGTGCACAAGATCCCTGTGGGAGCGAGCTTGCTCGCGAATAGGCCAGCCCTGCCACCACCAGACTTGAGGTTGGACGGGTTATCATGCCCACCCTGCCCCGCTTCGAATGCAAACCATGACTTACAGCGTCTCCCCCATCGGCTTCGTGCGCTCCTGCTTCAAGGAGAAATTCGCCATCCCGCGCCAGCCGCAACTGGCCCCCGCCGCCCGTGGCGTGCTGGAACTGGTGGCGCCGTTCGATCAGGGTGACGCCGTGCAAGGCCTGGAACAGGTCAGTCACGTCTGGTTGCTGTTCCTGTTCCACCAAGCACTCGAAGAAAAACCACGCCTGAAAGTCCGCCCACCCCGCTTGGGCGGCAACAAGTCCATGGGCGTGTTCGCCACCCGCGCGACTCACCGACCCAACGGCATCGGCCAATCTGTGGTGAAACTGGACAAGGTCGAAGCCAATCGCCTGTTCATCTCGGGCATCGACTTGCTCGACGGCACGCCGGTTCTCGACGTCAAACCCTACGTGCCCTATGCCGATATCATCCCCGAAGCCTCCAACAGCATCGCCAGTGCAGCACCGCAGCTGATTGACGTGCAGTGGACGGACTCAGCACTGAAACAAGCGCACACACACGCTCAGCGCCTTGATGAGCCGTTGGTTGCGTTGATTGAACAGTGTCTGGCCCAGGATCCGCGTCCGGCGTACCAAACCCCGGTACCTGAGCGCGAATACGGCGCGCAGTTCTGGGATCTGGACGTGCGCTGGCATTACCCGACGCCTGAGCAGATTCGCGTGCTCGAAGTCATTCCTGCCGAAGCGTAACCCCCGGAAACGAAAAAGCCCGCGCTGCCTTCTCAGGCAACGCGGGCTTTTACTGTCACACCTAAATCTTTGTAGGAGCAAAGCTTGCTCGCGATCAGCGGTCTCACATTCGAAATCAATGTTGAATGTCAGACCTACTTCGCGAGCAAGCTCGGCTCCTACAGGTATTGCGTTTTACTTCTCGACGAACGCACGCTCGATCAGGTAATCACCCGGCTCGCGCATCCGCGCCGAGATCTTCAGGCCGAAGCTGTCGAGCACTTCGCTGGTCTCGTCGAGCATGCTCGGGCTGCCGCAGATCATTGCACGGTCGTCCTGCGGGTTGATCGGTGGCAGGCCGATGTCGCTGAACAGTTTACCGCTGCGCATCAGGTCAGTCAGACGGCCCTGATTCTCGAACGGCTCGCGGGTCACGGTCGGGTAATAGATCAGCTTGTCACGCAGCGCTTCGCCGAAGAACTCGTTCTGCGGCAGGTGCTCGGTGATGAATTCGCGGTAGGCGACTTCGTTGACGTAGCGTACGCCGTGAACCAGGATCACTTTTTCAAAGCGCTCGTAGGTTTCCGGATCCTGAATCACGCTCATGAACGGCGCCAGACCGGTGCCGGTGCTCAGCAGGTACAGGTGCTTGCCCGGGTTCAGGTCATCGAGAACCAGGGTGCCGGTAGGCTTCTTCGAGATGATGATCTCGTCGCCTTCCTTCAAATGCTGCAGCTGCGAGGTCAGCGGGCCGTCCTGCACCTTGATGCTGAAGAACTCCAGATGCTCTTCCCAGTTCGGGCTGGCGATCGAGTAAGCGCGCATAAGCGGGCGGCCGTTAGGCTGTTGCAGGCCGATCATCACGAACTGACCGTTCTCGAAGCGCAGGCCCGGATCGCGGGTGCACTTGAAGCTGAACAGAGTGTCGTTCCAGTGATGAACACTGAGGACACGCTCGTGGTTCATGTTGCTCATGTACGTTTGACTCCTGGAGATTGGGTCTGCGCTGGCTTTTGAAGGCGACGGTGCGCAATTGCATCGCATTCTAATAGCGACGACAATATCTGTTAACTGGATTATTAAGATAAGGGTTATCGGTTATATCGATATGCGATTTACTCTCCGTCAACTGCAAGTCTTCGTCGCCGTCGCCCAGCAGGAAAGCGTATCCCGTGCTGCGGGTCTGCTCAACCTCTCGCAATCGGCCGCCAGCACCTCGATCACCGAGCTTGAGCGCCAGTCCAGCTGCCAGCTGTTCGACCGTGCCGGCAAACGGCTGAGCCTCAACGCCCTCGGCAAACAGCTGCTGCCGCAGGCGGTGGCCCTGCTCGATCAGGCCAAGGAAATCGAAGACCTGCTCAACGGCAAATCCGGTTTCGGCTCGCTGTCGGTCGGCGCCACGCTGACCATCGGCAATTACCTGGCGACCCTGTTGATCGGCAGTTTCATGCAGCGCCACCCGGAAAGTCAGGTGAAGCTGCACGTGCAGAACACTGCCAATATCGTGCAACAAGTTGCCCACTACGAAATTGATCTGGGTCTAATCGAAGGCGATTGCAGCCACCCGGACATCGAAGTGCAGAGTTGGGTTGAGGATGAGCTGGTAGTGTTTTGCGCGCCGCAGCATCCTTTGGCCAAACGCGGCACCGCAACCATGGAAGAGCTGACGCACGAGGCGTGGATTCTTCGCGAACAGGGTTCCGGCACGCGGCTGACCTTCGATCAGGCCATGCGTCATCATCGCAGCGCGCTGAATATCCGTCTGGAGCTGGAACACACCGAAGCGATCAAACGCGCGGTGGAATCAGGGCTGGGGATTGGCTGCATCTCGCGACTGGCGCTGCGTGATGCGTTCCGGCGCGGCAGTCTGGTGCCGGTGGAAACGCCGGATCTGGATCTGGCGCGGCAGTTCTACTTCATCTGGCACAAACAGAAATACCAGACCTCGGCGATGCGCGAGTTTCTGGAACTGTGCCGCGCTTTCACCGCCGGGGTTCAGCGCAGCGACGAGATCGTCTTGCCGACGATCGCTTAAAGCAGAATCACCGCCCACACCAGACCGATCATGCTCAGCGCGACGAATTGCGCGGCGCTGCCCATGTCCTTGGCGTTCTTCGAAAGTGGGTGCAGTTCCAGCGAGATGCGGTCGATGGCCGCTTCGACCGCCGAATTCAGCAGCTCGACGATCAGCGCCAGCAGGCACACCGCGATCAACAGCGCCTGCTCGACACGGCTGACATTCAGAAAGAACGTCACCGGAATCAGGATCACATTAAGCAGCACCAGTTGGCGGAACGCCGCTTCACCGGTGAAAGCTGCGCGCAGACCGTCCAGCGAGTAACCGGAGGCATTAAGGATGCGTTTCAGGCCGGTCTGGCCCTTGAAAGGTGACATAACGTTGAGACCAACCAAAAAGGAGTGAGAAAGCTAGATCAACAAAAGTCAAAAAAGCGTGAAGGCGCCAGGCTTTATTGGCTCGGAATTGACTCAAGTTGTTGCAGAAGCAACGCAGCCTGCGTGCGGGTGCGCACATTCAGCTTGCGGAAGATCGCCGTGACGTGGGCCTTGATGGTCGCTTCCGACACACTCAACTCATAGGCAATCTGCTTGTTCAACAGGCCTTCGCAGACCATGGTCAGCACGCGGAACTGCTGCGGCGTCAGGCTGGCGAGGCCATCGCTGGCGGCTTTGGCTTCGTCGGACACGGCAACTGCTTCGAACGCTTGCGGCGGCCAGAACACATCGCCATCAAGCACTTTGCGCACGGCTTGCTGAATCACGCTGAGGTCGCTGGACTTGGGAATAAAGCCACTGGCGCCGAATTCACGGGACTTGACCACCACCGAGGCTTCTTCCTGAGCCGAAACCATCACCACCGGAATCTGCGGATACTGCCCGCGCAGCATGACCAACCCGGAAAACCCGAAAGCGCCGGGCATGTTCAGATCCAGCAGCACCAGATCCCAGTCAGATTTTTCGGTCAGGCGCGCTTCCAGTTCGGCGATGCTCGCCACCTCCACCAGTCGCACATCCGGGCCGAGGCCCAGCGTCACCGCTTGATGCAGGGCGCTACGAAACAGGGGGTGATCATCGGCAATCAGGATGTCGTATGTGGCCATTTTTCAAATGATCCTGTTTTTGATGGCAGACCCGATGCATTCGGGTCTGGCCAAAGCAACTCAAGATGCCGCTTGCAAGCGGTATCCACAGGGGCACGTTCAACGCCAATAACCAGCAAAGACGGCGTTTCAAACCTTGGCCGCACCCTAATCGGCGCCAAGCATGCCCAGCGAAGACTGGGTGGTCAAGCAGCAAGGCCGCCGGTAGCTACAGTATGGGCCACTATTGCGCCAACTCCGGCTGCGGCTTTCGTATATAGGGCAGCAACTCGGCGTGCGCAGGGGTGGATTCGTTCATGTCCAGTTGTTGCTTGGCGCCGAGGTAATGCTGGCTGAACACATCGAAATAGGCGTCCAGCGCCGAGGCGGCATCCGAGTCGCCGGCCAGCTCCAGGCACAGCGCCGCGACTTCGGCGGTGCACAGGTGCTCGCTGCGGGTGGAACGGCGCAGGCGATAGCGCGAGAGTTTGTCGGGCAGCAGGCTCAGGATCGGCAAGCGATCGAAATACGGGCTCTTGCGGAAAATCTTTCGCGCTTCCGTCCACGTCGCATCCAGCAGAATAAACAGCGGGCGCTTGCTGCTATCGGGCGCGACCGTGTTGGTCACCCGCGACGGCTCGACGTATTCGCCGGGAAACACCAGATACGGCTGCCATTGCGGGTCGTTGAGCAGCGCCAGCATCTGCGGATCGGGCTCGGTGCGCGACCAGATGAACGCATGGTTATCGCGCACCACGTCGGCAATCAGCCAACCGGTGTTGCTTGGTTTGAACACTTCCTTGCCGGTCATGATCAGGCACACGCCTGAACGCGTGTCGACGCTGGGTCGCCAGGCGCACAGGCAATGGCTGATGATCACCCGGCAATCGCGGCAACGCTCGGAGCGAAAGCCGCGGGCCTGAATCGGCTTGATGCCTTCATCTTCGCGCTGGTCGCGCAAACGGGCGACGGCATTGGGGGGATGGTTCATCGCGGGCAACGCCGGCAGACAGGGAAACTCGACACGAACAGCACTCGGCAGGGCAATAAAGGCCGGCAGTTTACCAGAGCAACGGGGACAAGCCTGTACCCTCCCGACCGGCTCCCCTATAATTCGGCGCCACTGAACGCACAGCCCCGAGGCTGGTCGAACCACCAGTCACCGAATCAGGAGAGTTTCATGCTGCGCCTTATCGTTCCCACCGCTGCCATTCTGCTGGCGTCGTCCTTCACCGCTCAGGCTGCATCCTTGAGTGAGCAGAATCTGAACCGCGAGCTGCGCAACGTCGCCGCCCAGAGCAGCGTCGGCACGCCACGCGCCATCAGTGAAGACATTCTTGATCAGGGTTTCACCGTTGAAGGCACCACGCTGATCAACCACCTGAGCGTGCAGGCCAGTCATGCGCAGAAAATGCGTGCTGATCCCAAGGCTGTGTACTTTCAACTGGGCGCTTCGGTGTGCAACAACCCGGCCTTTCGCAAGCTGATGGCCAAAGGCGCGGTCATGCGCTACGACTTCACCGAAGTGAAAACCAACAAGGCGATCGGCTCCGCCAGCTATCAGGATTCGGATTGCCCGAAAACTGCCCCGGCGAAGAAGAAGTAATCATCGCGAATTAGCGCGCCGCTGTTCATCCTCGGCGCGCAATTCGGCCAGCAAGGCCTGAAGATACTGCGACGGATGCTCGCCACCCGCCAAACGCCGGCAGCATTCCTCTTCGAGACTGACCTGATGGGTCTCGGCAGATGCTTTCAACATTCGATACAACTGTGCATCGATCTCCAGAACCACTCTGGTCATGTCCCGCCTCCTGGCTACCCGCAAATCCTTCAAAAACGTGCACCTTGCGTACGGTTATTGCCGCAACGCTGTCGTACGGCGCCTGTAAGTTAGTTAATCAGAGGGTTTACCGCGCGTAGCACGTTCAGACGAGCGGTGTGCCGATACCTGAATATCAACAAGCGGTTGCCAGCCAGAACATTGCGGCGCAATGATCGGGTCAGCGCAATTGCACGCAAGGGTCTAAATTCAAAGTATTCCCGGTCATCTGTTAACGGCAGAAATGGAACTGCCGATCGTGTGTGTTTTTGCAGCGCGGCCCCGACGCCGCTCGTCAGGGCCACCCGCTCTGTGCAGAAGGAGACGTTGAATGCCTTACCAACCGAATGACCTGTTGAGTCGTCATTTTCAGGAAAGCGGCCCCGACCTCATCAGCCAGGTCGAAGCACAACTCAGCCGTGTTTCCCCCAACAGCCCGAACCTTCCCATTTACCGCGACATGATCCTGACCGTGCTGCGCATGGCTCAGGAAGACCACAACCGCTGGAACGCCAAGATCACCCTGCAAGCCCTGCGCGAACTGGAGCAAGCGTTTCGCGTGCTGGAGCAATTCAAGGGCCGACGTAAAGTCACTGTGTTCGGCTCGGCACGCACACCGGTCGAACATCCGCTGTATGCGCTGGCCCGAGAACTCGGCGCGCAATTGGCACGCTCCGACATGATGGTCATCACTGGTGCCGGTGGCGGCATCATGGCCGCCGCCCACGAAGGTGCCGGCCTCGATCACAGCCTCGGCTTCAATATCACCCTGCCCTTCGAACAGCATGCGAACCCGACTGTCGACGGCACCGGCAATTTGCTGCCGTTCCACTTCTTCTTCACCCGTAAATTGTTCTTCGTCAAAGAGGCCGATGCGCTGGTGCTGTGTCCGGGCGGGTTCGGTACGCTGGATGAAGCACTGGAAGTGCTGACGTTGATTCAGACCGGGAAAAGTCCGCTGGTGCCGGTGGTGTTGCTGGATGTGCCGGGCGGCACGTTCTGGCAGGGCGCGATGGATTTCATTCGCCAGCAACTGGAGGAAAATCACTACATCCTGCCGACCGACATGAAACTGATGCGTCTGGTGTACACGGTCGAAGAGGCGGTGGAGCAGATCAACCAGTTCTACAGCAACTTCCACTCCAGCCGCTGGCTCAAGCGGCAGTTCGTAATTCGCATGAATCACAAGCTCAGCGAACAAGCGCTTGAGCATATGCAGGAGGCGTTTGCTGATTTGTGCCTCAGCGACCAATTCCATCAACACGCTTACAGCGGCGAGGAACATGATGACGCGCAATACAGCCATTTGGCGCGATTGGCCTTTGCCTTCAATGCGCGTAATCAAGGGCGTTTGAGGGAACTAATCGACTACATCAATCTGCCGGAAAACTGGGCGCCGTCCAAACCGCAAGCGGCGCAACGTACGCGTGAGCCGTCAAAGGCAATTTAAAGGCAAAAAAAACGGCCCGCTATTTCCATAGCGGGCCGTTTTTATTGAGGCGTCTTAATCGTCCATCCCTCGACCGCTGAACAAGCGGTTGATCATCTCCATCGAGAAACCCCGATACGCAAGGAATCGGCCTTGCTTGGCCCGCTCTTTCGCATCTATCGGCAAATGCCCGGAGAACTTGCGCCGCCACGTTTCCTGAAGTTGCTCGTGCCAACTGATACCGCTTTCGCGTAGGGCAAGTTCGATATCAGCGCGTTGCAAGCCGCGCTGGCTTAGTTCTTCTCGAATCCGCAATGGGCCATAGCCGGAGCGGGCACGGTAGGAAACAAAGCTTTCAAGGTAACGGGCTTCGGAAAGCAGGCCCTCTTCCGTCAAACGGTCGAGGGCTGTTTCGATCATCTCCGCCTCAGCGCCGCGCTGACGCAGTTTGCGCGTCAGCTCGACTCGACCGTGCTCGCGACGTGCGAGCAGATCCATGGCGGTTCGCCGCACCGCGACGAGGGTTTCGAGTACGACGGTGCTCATCGTTGCGATCAGATATCAGCGTCGGCCAGGTCGTCTTCGGTCTCTTTGACCGGCGAAGCCTTGGTGTCGGCCGCTGGGGTCAGCAGCTTGTCACGCAGTTGCTTCTCAAGCTTTTTCGCGATTTCCGGGTTGTCCGCCAGGAACTTGGCCGAGTTGGCCTTGCCCTGACCGATCTTGGTGCCTTCGTAGGCGTACCAGGCGCCGGACTTCTCGACGAAACCGTGCAGCACGCCCAGGTCGATCATCTCGCCGTTGAGGTAGATGCCCTTGCCGTAAAGAATCTGGAACTCGGCCTGACGGAACGGCGAAGCCACCTTGTTCTTCACAACCTTGACGCGGGTTTCGCTACCGACCACTTCGTCGCCTTCTTTCACCGCGCCGGTACGGCGGATGTCGAGACGAACCGACGCATAGAACTTCAGCGCGTTACCACCGGTGGTGGTTTCCGGGCTACCGAACATCACGCCGATCTTCATACGGATCTGGTTGATGAAGATCACCAGGCAGTTGGCGTTCTTGATGTTACCGGTGATTTTACGCAGCGCCTGGGACATCAGACGGGCTTGCAGGCCCACATGCATGTCACCCATTTCGCCTTCGATTTCAGCCTTCGGTACCAGGGCTGCCACGGAGTCGACGATGATCACGTCAACGGCGTTGGAGCGCACCAGCATGTCGGTGATTTCCAGTGCCTGTTCACCGGTGTCCGGCTGGGACACCAGCAGGTCGTCGACGTTGACGCCCAGTTTGCCGGCGTACTCAGGGTCGAGGGCGTGTTCGGCGTCGACGAATGCGCAGGTCGCGCCGGCTTTTTGCGCCTGGGCGATCACGGACAGAGTCAGTGTGGTTTTACCGGAGGATTCAGGACCGTAGATTTCAACGATACGGCCTTTTGGCAGACCGCCAATGCCGAGCGCGATGTCCAGACCCAGAGAGCCAGTGGAGATAGCCGGGATCGCCTGACGGTCCTGATCGCCCATACGCATTACGGCACCCTTGCCGAATTGACGTTCGATCTGACCCAGGGCCGCAGCCAAGGCTTTCTTCTTGTTGTCGTCCATTAAAGTCCTCACGTAATCAATAAGGCCTGACGGCCAACACCTGTATAAGTAGCCAGTATTATTCCACAGCGTTCGCGGATCGCCTACCCCTGATTTTCGATTTCTCGTGCCGCTAGTCGCAGGAGCCCCTCTAGCGCGGCCTTCACCGTTTGTCGGCGGACTTCATCGCGGTTACCTGGGAAGTGTTGAACCTCACTGGTCACCGTTTCGCCAACCCCCCAGGCCAGCCACACGGTGCCGACCGGTTTGTTTGGTGAACCACCGTCCGGCCCCGCCACACCGCTGACCGCCACGGCAAATCGCGCCAGACTTTTGTCCTGCGCGCCACGCACCATCGCCTCAACCACCTCGGCACTGACCGCGCCTACCGTCTCGAACAACCCGGTCGGCACATTCAGTTGCTGGGTTTTCTGCCGGTTGGAATACGTCACGTAACCCGCTTCAAACCAGGCCGAGCTGCCGGGAATCCGCGTGATCGCTTCGGCGATGCCGCCACCGGTACACGACTCGGCAGTGGTGACATGGGCATTGAGCACTTGCAGGCGTCGGCCCAGTTCAGCAGCCAATTGGGTGATCTCTTTCACGGCGCACTCCGGATCGTGTGGAATGCCTCCACCGTACACGAGCCGGTTGCGCTTTCAAGACACAGAGTCATTCAAAATGTTCGGGCGCGAGCGCTCTGACATAGGCCTGACACGCCTGCAAGGCAATCAGTCCGCGGTCGCCGGTGTCGGTGATGGCGATAATTCGTTGAGCATGCGCCGGGTCAAGTCGGGCGCGAACGGCTGCATGATCCACGCCGCCGGGGCCGGCGGTGGCTGGCACGTTGCAGCCGTGGACAACATCGCCTGCGTCGAGGAGGACTGACAGGCGCACATCAGCAGTGGCAAGGCGATCGCGCAGGCGATCCTGATCACGTTGGGCATCGCTCAGTGCTCGATAGTGAGTTTGTTCACTGGTCGCGAGCCGTTGCTCGAGCGCCAGGCGTTTATCCTGCTCGGCCTGTTGCGCCGAGGCGGCGGCGAGATTCTGTTGATTGAGGGTTTCTGTGTTTAAACGCGATTGCTCGGCGAGTTGGCGGCCGTAGCGCCAGTCTTGAAACTGCCAGGCTGCCACAAAAGCGCCGACGGCCAATAAGAGTAAGCCAATCATTCGCCAGGGGATTGGCATAGCACCGCCCTCGCCCGCGCCCAGATTTCCAGGCGATCCTGCAAGCCGTTCAACCCGCCGTTTATTCGCCGGGTGATGGTGTTGAACTGGTCGCGATCAGCCAGTTCGTTGAGGCCGTTCTGCTCCCAGAACCAAGCGGCAGATTCGGCCGCCCATTGCGGTTGTTCGAGCAGTTCTGGCAGCGACAGCAGGCGTTCATCGCCAAACAGACCGAGGCTGCACTGGCGATAGTTGCTGCGCCCGGTGATCTGGATAAGCCCACGCCCCCGATATTTTTGCCCGTCGCCGTCAGCTTCGGGCGTGTTACCCAAGCGCAAGGCCAGGGTGCCGGTGTCGTATTTACTCAGGTATTGGTTTTTGCCCAGTTCGCGTACGTACTGCAATTGCCCGGATTCGTGACCGACTTGCGCAAGAAACGCGGCGATGCGTTTGGGGGTATTGATACGAAAGCGCTCCATGGCAGCATTGAGCGCAGAAACAAAAACGCCCGCTTGGGTGCGGGCGTTGGGGAGGATGTTGACCAGTTGGTCTTGGGTAACGGACATTTCAATCCAACCACTCTTTAGAAGAACCTTCATCAGCAAGAAACCGCAGACTGGCGGGAGCGTCATGAACCGACGCTCCCGCGCTTACATCAGCAATCAATCAGGTTGCTGCGGCCAATCGATCGTGCGAGGAAAAGCGGCCTGGGTTTCTACTCTTGAAAGCAATACCCGGTACTTTCTCCAAAGATCCAGCTGCGCCTGAACCACTGGCACCTGAGCGAGCTCTTCATCTGTCGCCATTTCCAGGGCGATTGAGTCCTGCAACGTACTCAAGTCGCCCTGCAACTTTGTGATCGTCGACGATGCCAACGCTGAAAGGCCTGAGCATTTCATGCGCTGTGTATTTTTCAAAGTCTCGTCGCTGGGCTCGGCGATGTCGCCGTACTCCAGTGCCGTCGCCCGTTCAAACAGTTCACGGCCGTGCGATTCCGGATCTTTCGGAGAGGCCGTAAATGGCATTTCCCCCAATGTATCTTTGGACTCTTCGAAGGTGACCAACAGGTTCAACGAGGTGTGTTCGACGTCATTCCAGCGTGGCTGACGTGCACTCAATACTTTCATCATGTTCAAGAAACCCTCAGGCATACGGTGGTGGAATCGGGACTGGCGCCGTCCGCATTACGAATAGCGCCCATCAATCGCCAGGTACCGGCAGGTGCGCCGCCCCAGGCAGAGCCATCGGTGGCGGTGAAGCGGCAATTGACGCCTGCAGCGAGCGCCCCCGGCCCCGTCGCGCCACCACCACCGACCACCAGCAAGGCATACGAGCCGACCATCCCGGTTTCTGCCGTTGACTGTGCGTAAATCGCTTTGACATTGCCGATGCCGTCGGTCCAGATACTGCCCAGATCCGTGGCATCGACTTGCGCCCGCAATGACGTTCCGTCCGCCGCCCAACCGATCATGACCATATTGTTGGATTGAAAATTACCACCGCCCTGACGAACCGGCACAAACCCAAGTCGGGGCTGTAGCAGCAGAAGAGTGCTGTCGGAGGCGCGACGAAAATAAGGCTGGGACAGATCGTTACTGGCGAAACCTGCGTAGGTAATTCCGTCACTCAACACACGAGCATTGATCGCGCTGTTGGCTTCAGCGCGGGGCATCGCATCGGTAATGCCATAGCCACCCAAGGTCGTCGCGGTTCTGGCCAGCACGACAACTTCGTTGTTGTTCCTGTTTCGCATGTACGGCGCAGCGGAGTTGCCGCTGGCGAAACCCGCGATAGCACAGGCATCGCCGCTGATCTTGTTGTCGAGAAAACTGTCCGTCGCGGTCTTTGAATAAACATCGGCGACGTTGGCCTTGGTGCCCGGGTCAAAGTTGGCAGAGCACCACAGGTTGCCAAAACTGGTGGCGTCCACCTGGATCAAGATGTTTTTACCATCCCAGCCAATCGACACCGAGTTGCCCAGCTGTCCGGCGCCACCGCCCTGCTTCACGAACGCATTGTTCGCTGCCACTTTTGTGTAGGCATCAGTTATGCCATAGCCATCAAGCGTGGTCGGGTTGGAGCCAGCGGTTACTTGCCCGCGCGCGTTGACCATGACCTTGCGGTATTCGCCAGACGCCACACCGGTGTAGCCGGCAAACATTTCGAAGGTCAGACCGGTAGTGCCGACCTTGATCGGGCCCGGAGTGGTCAACTGCCAAATGCGAGATTTGTTCACCACACCCTCATCGGTCGCGATGATGAAACTACTGGTTACTTGATAGTCCTGCGTTGCATCCACCGCTCGCGACCAGGCCCCCGCAGCCACCACGTACACACCGTTTTGCGATGCATTGGGTTGATCCTTCACCAGCACTCGATCAGCTGCAGCGAGCTGCACACCGTCGATTTTTTGCAAGCCGCTCAGGGCAATCGAGCCTGTTGTCGCAACGCGGGCCGAGTTCTTGAAATCGTGGGCAGCGAAACTCTGGATAGCCTCCAGCAATTGCGTGGAAGCATCTTCTTTGGGGACTAACCCGGCTGCTTTAATCACATTCAGAATTTCTTGCGTGACGGCGTTGCCCCACGTTGCCGGAATCAAAGAACCCGGAGTTCCAGCCACCGGATTTTCGTCCGCAAACTGTCCGTTCACCAGGCCGACGCCGGGCGTATTTTTTGGGAAATCCATTTTCTAACCTCTAGTCATAATTGATGTACACACGGGTATGCGCCGGCGCACTGCGATGGATAAGGCATTCCAGAGCACTGCCCGGATTCACGCCGAAACGCTCGCCCCAGTAACTGGCGCCAAAACGGCGGCCGGTGAACTGCCGCCCACCGGTATTGAGTGTCCACATGAACTGCGCCCGCCAACTGCCGAAGTGCGCACTGCCGAAGCGTGAGCGCCCCATTCGGGGTGCATGCATCTCGGTGACGGTGGCGTTGGGATAGCCTTGGGTCTGGGCGATTTCTATGAAGTAACCGATGGTTTGGCTGCCTACCGCGAGCAGGCGCCGACGTACCGCCAGGCGACGATCGTCAAACAATGGCTTCTGACCAAGGCAGGGGTCGGGCAAGTTCATGACCCGCTCCCAATCCGGTACAAGTTCACTGACGCCAGCCGGATCCATCTCGTTTTGCAGGTCAACCGCACGCGCGTCCAGACGCGATAACTCCTGCGAAATGCCTTCGAGAACTGCCTCCAGTTCCGGCACTCGTTCAGGATCCCAGGCAGGACCGCTCGGTAGCAGAGTGCGGAGCTGGGATTGATATTGAGCAGGCGTCCTTATGCCACCCATACACACCCCCCGTAGGTGAGCAACTGGTTGTCCGCAGCTTCAACATCGCCGATTGGCTCAATCAGACTGTGGTCGTATTCACCGGCTGCACTGCTGATCGCTTCGCGGATGTGACTGAGCAGCAACGTATCGCCCATGCCTGCCTCTCGGTTGTGCAGGTCGCGCAATTGCTCTTCGACCGCAGCTCGTACCGCACTGGTATCAGGGTTCAAACGTAGTTTGTAGGTAATCGAAACTTGTTGCGGCGCCAGCACGTGCAACTCGGCTGTGACCGGACGCAGGGGTTCGATATAGGCCTGGATTTCTGCCAGCCGTTCTGCGTTGGGAATAGGCTGCAAATCGTCATCGCGCATGACGAACAAATAGACAATTCCATAGCCGACATCGCTTGCACGGCACCACGCCCGCGTCACACCCGGCACTTCCAGCGCCCAGGTTTCATAATCACTGGCCGAGCCACCGTGAGGGATCACGCGATAGGAACGAATCACTCGCGAACGCAGCGACTCCAGACTCTCCCGCGCGACACCACCGCTGAGTCCCGGCGCCTGCACCACAAAACTACTACCGACAATGCCGGCAACCGGCTGCACCGGCGTCAACACGAGGCCCGCGTCAGCATTGCCGAGGCTGCCGGCATCGAGCGCGGCGATGGTGGTGCTGTTGACACCGTTGGCCGTGACCCGCGCAGTGGTGACTTTGTAAGTACGGCCATCGTTGGTTTGCAGCAACGTATCGACGTCCAGAATCGCACCGGCCGTAGCGCTGAAGCTGACGCTGCCCGTGGCCACTTGCGCGGGTTTGCGCGGCTGGTTCAGACGCAGTGCGGCGATGCGTTCCAGGGTCGACTCATCGGCTTTGTCGGGGAGGATCTGCTCGGCAATCCAGTCGAGATAACCGTACAGACCAAACGCGGCGCCGCCGAGGGTGCGGGCCAGCACTTGCGCATCGGACTGGCGCAGCGAATCGCCGGCCAGGTCGCTTTGGGTGCGCTTGATCAGCACCGGCAGCGAAGGGGTTTCAAACGGCATAGATCACCTGCCAACTGTTATCGGGGTTAATGTCCAGACGTTCGCCGTCGGCCAGGGTCAGCACCGTGCGCAGATTCAGACGCTGGGCATCGAGGCGTTCGCTGAGGATGGCGATGGCGCTGCAGTGGCCGTCGTCGATCAGCCATTGCAAGGCTTCGCGGGCATAGAACTCGGCGTCCATCTGGGTTTGTCGGGTCAGCTTGACCCGGCGCAACAGCCACAGCCGCGAGCCGATGCGATCGTCAGCGACGGTGGGAAAGCTGTCGCCCCACCAGCCGAAACGTTCTTCATCGTCGAGGGCGTCGTCATCGGCGGCGCGACGCCAGGTGAACAGGCTGATAAGCACGGCGCGGGTCAGTGCGGCGTGGAGGTTCTGGCTGATAAACATCACTGGCCTCCTGCCGGCACACCGGTCTGGCCGCTGCCGGCTTGTACGCCGACGTGGACGTGTTTGATCTGGCTGATACCGCCAGCGAGCTGGTCACCGGTGGAGACGATTTTTCCGCTCTGATTGATCACCGGCGTGTCGAAATTCACCGCGCTGCTGGCGCGGATGTTCAGCGTGGCGGTTTCGATGTCGATGATCCGTCCGCGCTTGAAGTGGATCTTGTCGCCCTCGTCGGTGTAGATCGCCACTTCGCCGGCGGCCAGCGCTTGCAGGCGATAGCGGCGGTCGGCGATGACTAAAGCGATGGCGTGGGAACGGTCGCCGCCGATGAAGGTGACGACGCCTTCGGCACCGGCCAGTGGATGGCTGGTGAAGCCGTAGGGTTCGAAGTGTTCGAGGTCGTCGTTGACTTCACCGGCGGTGAGGCGCATTTGCAGCGATTGCAGCTTGGCGGCCGAATTGGCGAGCACGACAGTGCCGCGCGCCAGCAGGCGTGTCATCAGGCTCATGTTGAATTCCTATGAGGCCCTAAAAGATCGCAGCCTTCGGCAGCTCCTACATTGGATCGGTGTGCATTTGTAGGAGCTGCCGAAGGCTGCGATCTTTTAAGGAACAGTCAGGTTTTGGGGGGACTGGGGTTGGCGTCAAAGGTATGCGGCGGGGCCACTTGCAGGGTGGTCACCGAGCCTTGTGCCGACAGCGAATACGTCACTTTCGAAATGAGCATGTCGCCGTCAAAACCAAGCACCGGATCTTTCACTCGCACCAGCGTGTTGTGACGCCACAAATCGCCATTGGCCTGACGCCAGCCCTGCACCTGATACGTGGTGGTTTGCGCGCGGCCCAGGCGGGTGGCGCTTTCCCATTGGGCACGCTGCTGCGCCAACTCAAAGGTCAGTTGCGTGCCCTCGTTGATCACCGTGGTGCGCCGACGTTTGAAGGTCAGATCAGCCGCCGTCGATTCAACTTCGCTGACCGCCGCCCCGCTCTGGGTGTCCGAGCCTTTTTGCTGACCGATCACCCGGTATTCGGAGAACACCTGGCTCTGATCCATCGCCGCATTGGCCGACAAAATATTCTTACCCAGCTCCAGCGCATCACTGGCGCGGCCGCCGCTGCCGGGCTTGGCCAGCACCAGCCGGCCCTGCTCGTCATCCGTGGAAAAAACCCGCAGTAGCGAGAGCAAACGGTCGATCGACTGAAACACCGTTTCACCCGGCACGATCGTGTGTTTGGCCAGCCGCGACGTCTCGGGAATTTCGTTGACCACCTTCAGCGAATACTCACTCGCCAACGCCTCGACGATACTCAGCAAGGGTTGATCCTGCCATTGATTCGGCCGGTTGGCGGCTGCGCAATCGACCAGATCCTGTGTCTTGGAACTGCCTTCGATGCTCAGGCTGATCTGACGTTCGTCATAACTGATCGGCGCTTTGAACACATAACCGGTGAGCACCAGATCCCTGCCGATTTTCACTTCGCAGGGGTCGCCGGGTTTGATCCGCTGATCCACGGTCTGGCCTGGCCATTGCCAGGTGATTTCCAGTTTGAAGGTGCGAAACTGACGCTCCAGATCGGCGCTGATTTCGACGCTTTTCCAGCCGCCGTATTCCATGTCATTAACCGTCAGCGTGACGCGATTATCCATCTCGCTCATGGCTTACTCCCTGGAAACTTTCACGTCGTTGGGCGGCAGGTACAACGGATGAACAGTACCGTTGCGTTGGATCACTTCGGTAACGCGAGTGGCATCAGCAAACTGTTTATAGGCCACCACCAGCGCCGGCAAACTTTCCTGAAACGACTTGCTGACCTGCCGCACACCGGACGATGCCACCGCTTTGAGGTGATTGATCAACGCCTCTTTCACATCGTTGATCGCCTGAAAATGTGCGGCACCGGCCTTGTCCAGCATCGGATCAATCGCCGCGCTCACCGCTTCGCGCAGGGCCTGCATGTCATCACTGACGGGCACTTCCTGACGGCTCACCGGCGTGGTCGCCTGTTGGCCCACCGACGGTGTCGATTGCAGCTTCACCGGCGTGGTCGCCACCGGCATCGACGCCACCCATTGCGCGACTTTGACCAGCAGCGTGTCCTGCACCAGATCGGCCATGGCTTGCGCCGCCGCGTTGGTGTCCTTGCCGGTGGTGATCTTCGGCGCATCGGCTTTGCGAATTGCTTCGAGTTGTTGGGAGACGTCGGCAATCACGCCACGGTAGCCCTCCTTCGCGAACGCTTTCAGCTCCTTGATATCGCCGAGCAAGCCTTTGAATTCCGCTGCCACTTCCTTGGGCAATTCCTTGACCGCTTTCACCAGCTCAGTGATCTGCTTGTACTGCGCGATCAGCGGTTTCAGCTGCTCTTTGATCACCTCGTAAACCCCGGTGAGGCTGTTGCGCAGATTGGCGATGCCGATCCGCGCAGCCTTGATCAGCGTCATCGCCTGTTCGAAACGCGCCACCGCAGAACCGAGCAGCGAGTCGGCTTTCACCAACAAGACTTTCTGCGTGCTGACGGTCGCCGTCGGGAACGGCAGCGGCTGATCGGGATAGAACTTCAGCGTGAACGTGACCATGCCGCCGTCCTGGCGGGTGTGGGTCATGTCGCATTCGCCGACCTTGACTTGCAGGCGTCCGAGCCACGGATGCACCAGCTCACCGCTGCCCGCCTCCAACGCCTTGAGCAACTTGTCACGCTGCTCCAGGCAATCGGCGCCGATGATGAATGCGGTGATGTCGTGGGTCTTGGCTTGTTGGCCGAGGTCTTCGAAAAACGGCAGGTCGCGCTGCGGGTATTCGTGCAACTGCCCCTTGCGACCGACCGGGGTTTTCGCCTGATCGATCCAGAAACCGACACCACGAAAGGATGCCGGCAATAAACGGTCACGCCAGTTCATTGGAACCTCCTGCCGACAGCGAGCGATAACCGATGCGCGACGACAGCGCCAGGCCTGGTTGATTGGTTTGTGGTTGATCGGTGCGCAGCCCCGGCGGCGCGTTGACGAAGCTGACGGTCAGGCCACCTTCGAGTTGCGTGCGGTTGTTGATTGCGCTTTGTTGGATCAGGGCGCTGGAGGATTGTGGCAACGAGCTGTTGAGGCCCGACGCGCTCGCCGTGCCTGCATCGTTGTTGCCGAAAAACGGCGCTGGCAGAGCGCTTTCGCCATCCGCACCGGGTTTGCCGGTGATCTTCGCGACGAACCCGGACAAGTTACCGCTGAGCAGTTCCCTGATCGGCCCGACGAGACTTTGCAACTTCGTCCAGAGTCCGGCGAACCAACCGAGCAGCGGTTCCCAGGCTTGCTGGATCGACTCCAGCGGCGACTGACTGAACAGGTTATTGAAAGCGTCCGTCACCGGTTGTGCATCTGAAGTCAACGATGCCCACAAGCCGGAAAAGTAACCTTTCAGACCTTCCCAATTAGCAGTCACCGCCGCCAGCGGCGAAAGGTTGAACATGTTTTGCAGATAGTTTTTCAACGTTTCCGCGCCCGCCCGCAGAACATCCCACAGCGCAGAAAAAACCGGCGCCAGTGGCTGCCAGACGCTTTCGATCATGGCGCTCGGCGACCAGGAGAAAACCGACTTCAATTGCTCCCACGCAGCGAGCGCGGTGCGGGTCAGATTGCCGATGGCCGTAGCGACGACGTTCTGCGCCGCATTCCAGATGCCCGACAGATGCCCGCTCAGCGTGCTGTCGAACGTCGACTTGATCGACGTCCAGCCTGTCACGGCTTTATCGCGCATATCGGCAACGGCTGTGGAAACGACGTTTTGCGCAGCATTCCAAACGCCAGCCAGTTGCCCACTCAGCCTGCCGTCGAATGTCGATTTGATCGATGTCCAACCGCTCACGGCGCTGTCGCGCATTTCACCGATGGCGGTGGAAACGACGTTTTGCGCAGCATTCCAAACGCCAGCCAGTTGCCCACTCAGCCTGCCGTCGAATGTTGATTTGATCGACGTCCAGCCAGTCACGGCTCGGTCGCGCATATCTGTAAGCGCCGAGGAAACAGCGCTTTGCGCAGAGCCCCATACGTCAGCCAGTCTCGCCGTTAATGAGCCGTCGAAACTCGACTTGATCGAGTTCCAACCGGACATCGTCGCCGCCGACGCACGATTCCAGTAGCCGACGACAACTTCATCGGCGGATTGCCAAAGGGCAGACATTTTTTCCAATGGCGAGGTATAGAGTTTGGCTTTGAGTGAAGCCAGACCGGTCGCCGTATCGGCAGCCGCACGATCCCAAAAGCCAATGACGGCGTTGCTGGCCGAATCCCAGGTTTCGCCCATTGATGCACCAAACGCCCGCAGACCTGCGGACGCGCCTGCCGCCAGACCACTGACACCCGCAATGGCGTCGGCGGTCATTTCATCCCACTTGGCGAGTGCATCGGCGCGTATCGCGGCATAACTTTGCTTCGCGTCGGTGACCATTTCGTCCCAACCCTTACGCACAGCTTCGACGCCGCGCCCGGTTGCATCGCTGATCGACTGCCAGGTTTTGCTGAAAAATCCAGAGATCGAAGCCCAGTTGTCAGTGATCAGTCGGGCACCGATTACGATGAGGGCCACCGCCCCCGCGATGAGGGCAGCAATCAGACCAATCGGTGAGGCCAGAATGCCCAGCACACCGACCAGTCCCATCGCCCCGACAGTGACCACAGTGAAAGCCACCGCAGCCGCCGCCAGCCCTTCGACCAGATACGGATTATTCGCGACGAACTCGCCGATCGAGGTAATCACCGGCGTCAGCGCGGTGACAATACTGTTGACCGCCGGCAACAACGCCTGGCCGATGTTCAGTGAAATCTTGTCCAGAGCTTCGTTGAATTTTGCCAGGTTGGCCGAGGTTTCCCCCTGCACCACCTTGGGCACTTTCAGGCCTTTGTTCGCCAGCACCTTTTTCGCCAGCGCATCCTGCGCCTCGATGGCTTTCTTGATGCCATCCTGAAACGGCTTGAGCAAGCCGCCCTCGGAAATGAATCCGGCGATGTCCAGCGGCGCAAGGCCGCTGTCTTCCATGCTTTTCTTGAATGCTGCGACCTTGCCGCGCAGCCCTTTCATTTCGGTCTCGACCTTCTCGGCGCCCTTGAGCACCACGAGCATATTGACCGTAACGGGGAAGGACTGCGGGATCAGGCTTAATTGTGTATTAGCCATCACTGCACCTGCTGCATCGCATTGATCCGTTGCGCGTGCTCCAGCGATTCGCGGAGCACATCCAGTGGCCTGGCCATCATCTGTTCGGGGTCAACCTTCCAGAACCAGGCCAGGTCATAGGCGACTGCGATCAGGTCGGTGATGGCGCCGACGCCGCACTCATGAAAAAACTCGCAACGGCCCAGCTCAGCGCGTTGAGGTCGGCCAGATCCAGCTGGTTGACCGACGACGGCGGAATGCCGGCGCACACGGCGATGTATTTGGCCGCCACGTCCATGTCGAGGCTGACTTCTTCGCTCTTGTCGATCTTGTACGGCAGCGCCTTGATCGCTCGCACTTCCTGCACCGTCGGGCGGCGCAGAACGAGTTCGGTCAGGGGCTCGCCGTGAGCTTCGATCGCGACTTGAAGCTTCACGGCGCCGCTCATTGCCAGGTTCCTTTGATGCCTTCGAATTTCAGTTCGATAGCGGCGTCATCGCCTTTGGAGACTGGCTCTTCAACCAGATACGCACCGGCTAGCACGTAGACTTTGCCGTTGCTGAATTCACAGGTGACGGTCATGTCGACGCCTTCGATCAGTTGCTTGAGCGGGAAGTCCGGGGTGTGCAGCGCGGTCACTTTGAACGACGCTGCCACGTCGGTTTCCTTGTAAAAACCCGGCACGATGGTTTCGCGTTTGGTGGACATCAGCGGGGCTTCGCAGCCGCCGTTGATCGTCAGTTGTGCGCCGTCGACTTTGACGTAGCAGGTGCCTGCAATCAGTTGACCCATGGTGTTACTCCCTTGAATAAAAAAGCCCACGCGAGGTGGGCTGAATGCTTGCCGTCAACGCGCGGATCAAGCCGCGTCGTCGTACTGCAGACGGAATTGGTTGAGCAGTGCGAACACGCGCAGACCGTTGATGTAATCCGGCGGGAACAACACGTTCACGCGGCTCGGATCCTGCACGTCGCGCTCGACGATCAGGTGCTCGGCGAACAGCTCGGCGTTCTCCACGTGGCCTTCCAGTTCGAGTTTGGCGTACTGCGCAATCAGCTCTCCGCGAATGGTGCTCGGCGTGACGATCGGCTGGCCGGCGCCGAAACGGGTGCCGTCGGAGGCCAGTTTGTGCCGACCGTATTTGCTGGTGATCACGCTTTGCAGACGGCGCACGATGAACGCCGACTGGTGCATGGTTTCGCTGTCCAGATAGGAGTTGTCGGCCTGGCCGTAAGCGTTTTTCTGGTAGGTGGTGATCGAACGCTGGATGCGCACGTAGCCGCCTTCGTAGTACGCGGTGGCGATGCCGTAGTTGAGCAGCGACTGACGCTCGGTCAGGGTGAAACGCTCACTCGCCGGCGCAGGGTCGACACCCGGCAGACTGCCGCTTTGCGTCGGACGGCTGGCGTCGGCGGAAATGAAAACTGCGGTGCGTGCAGCCAATGCAGCGGCTTGTACCCAGAACGGTTGCGGAACGCCCGGCTCCAGCGCCTGAATGGTCATGTGCTGATCGTTGCGCGCCTGGCCGGCGGCAACCAGAGTGCCGACGGTGCCGCGCTTGGCGCTGTAGACGTGACCGAACAATTGCTTGGCCCACGACCAGCGACCGGTGCTGTCATCCATGACCGCTTGCCAGGTGTTGAGCGTCGACAGATCCGACCATGGTAGTGCGATGAATTCGAACGGTTCATCACCCAGTGCGGCGATGGCTTCGACCTGATCCGGCACACCGGCGCCGCCGGTCATGGCGGTGATTGCGGCGGTCAGACCGGCCGGAGTTTCTTCGCCGTTGCTCTTGCCCAGACGATTGAATTGCAGGCTGATGTCGTTGCCGCTGTCGCCCGTCCATTTGGCGTTCAGGGTGACCACACCTTCGGCAGCGGCAGCGCTCACCGGCAGATCGGCCGTGGCGTTGATTTTCTGCGCCAGCGCGGTGGCGGCCTGAGCGGCGGTAGCACCGTTGACCACGGTGGCTTGCACTCGCACACCGCCGACATACAGATTCAGCACGCCAGCCTGAGTGGCGGCGCCGGTCAGGGTCAGCACGCCTTTGGCGACCGCGCCTTCAGCGTTGTGCAGCGGCAGGCACCAGATCTCGCCGATCGGGTCAGCCTTGCGGAAGGTCTCGTACATCGCGGCGAGCATCGAGCCCTGACCGCCGATGCTTTTGGCCAGCGCAACGCTGGAGACCAACACCAGTTTGCCGACCTCGGTCGGCGCAATGTTGTCGTTGACCTGAGCGACGATCAAACGACGCAGGGTCGAGCTCGCGCTATTGGCGGCCGAATTGTCCATTTCGGCATAGAACAGCGGTACACGAATGTCCGCGGGGATGTTGCTGAATCCGATCGCCATTATTTGGCTCCCTTTTGTTTAGCGGTTGCGGTTTTGAGGGTGATATCGCCGTCGGCCAGACGTCGGCGCCACCAGGCGCTGTCCAGCACTTCACGGCCTTCCAGCGGCAGCAGATCGCCCGCCTCCGGGTCAGGTACGACGCGGCCGGCGGCCGGCAGTACGGTGATGCGATTGCTCATGGGGTTACGTCTCCAGAGAAAGTCATTTCCACGCGCCCATCGGGGCCCGGGCGTTTCAGATTGGGGTCGGCCGGGTCGATCGCATCGACCCGCACGGTGGCCCCGGTGAAGGACGACAAACCGTCCAGTTCGCGTTCGTGCCAACTCTCCGCAGGCTGACTCGGCAGATTGCGGCCGAGCTGGAACTCGGCAAAAAAACGCAGCCGGTAAAACGCCCGGCTGCTGTTGATCGACAGCAGTTCACCGCCGTCATAGACGATGGCGCTGTAGTCGGTATCGGGCTTGAAACCCACCAGCGCACGCCACAGTTCGGCGCGCAGGTCGTGCAACAGATCCAGCGCTTTTGTGGGGTCGCTGGCGTCGAGCGCCAGAACGATTTCAAAGCGGTCGCGGATCGGTTGGGTGGTGAGGTTTTGTGCGGTGCTGTTGCTGGCCAGATCGGCGAGCGGCAGCACGTGGGCCGAAGGTGTCGGCAGAGCGGAATTGCCCTGCAACAACGCCAGATCGACCCCCACCGAAATGTGATCGGCCAGGCTGGGGCATTGCGCACGCAATTGCGTGAGGATCGGGGTGATCTTCATGGGGGTGTTCCGGATTATGAAACTGACCACAGGTCGCTGTAGGAGTGAGCCTGCTCGCGATTGCGGTGGATCAGTTAGATGAAGTTCGACTGTGGCACTGCTATCGCGAGCAGGCTCACTCCTACAAGGGATTTGCGGCGTTTTCAGGTCAGTCTTAAGCAGCGACTTCAGGACTGAGGCGCTGTAGAAAATGCAGAATTACTGCGGATCGCGCGGCGGAATTTCGCAGACGCCAATCCGCTTGGCCGCCCAGCGTTCATAAAGACCAATCGCCACATCGGCCCCCGCCATTGCGGTCAGGCAACCAAAAGCGCCAGCCGCCCAGATCGACATGCCAGCGGCATACAGCAGCATGATCGCCGAGACACCGCAGATCATGCAGGCGCCGGAGCGCAGCGCCAGGCGGCGCATCAGCGACCAGCCACGGGCGCCCTCTTTGTCAGCGCGCCACATTTCGCCGGACACCCCGCCCACCACGGCAAGGAGGATGACCAGCCAGATCGGCATGTCTGCCAATGCTTGTTGCTCGTTTGTCATGTCACGCCTCCTTGAGGATTTGATGAGTGAAAAGTGTTTGATTTAAGAGAGCGCTGGACTGGATAGAGCACGCGCAAAAAAGCTCGTCAGTTAATTTACTTCGAGCTTTTCTAATCTACGTGTTAAGGACATTCGGTTGTCAGCGCCTCATTGCAGAGGCGGGGAATTCTTTTTGCTCAATCGATGACCTATAACGACAGGTAAATGCCGAAAGAGCAAATACGTCGACAGCACCATCACATTCAGTAAAAACATAACACCGCATGAGAACAGAATGTAGGCGATCGGATTGCGACCAAATAAAGACAGGGGTGCGCGAGCATGAGCCAGATCAGTTTCGCGCATATAAAGCATCCAAAAAACCAAAATCATCAGAAGCACCCAACCCGCCAACAAACACATCATCTTGAAAAGAGAGCTCTCCTCATACTCGGTATCCTCGAACAATGAGTTCTTCACAACCAGACAAGTAAACAAAACAGAAAAAAATGGAGACAACCATCCTATATAATTAACCACAGCACTGGACAGCGTATAAAATCTTGAAGAAATAAAACCAGCCCCTGTCAGCCAATAGCCGTCGACTATTGACCGGGACATTGAAAACATTCCACTGCGTGCATCGTCAGAAATAAAGAACGCAAAAACAAACAAAGGCGCCCAGGACAGCAAGAGCAAGACCACCGGAATTTTCATTTTAATGAAGCGTTTACCTGAAACCCTCACGACTCCCCCTTATTATTGACCAGTGCCCTCGGCGCGAAAACACCGAGGGCAAATTCCGGTCTAACAGACTTCGCTAGTCCGGCTTAATGCTATTTAAAAAAATAGCCATTGATTTCATCAACTTTCGCCGCATCAATGTACGCAGAGATTAATGCCATCAGCACTGCAACTGCTGGAATGGAAACGATAGCAGGGATACCAAAGAGCGCCAAAACCACGGCCAACAATGCTCCCGCTGCAGACGCGGCGGCAGTGCCGACCGCCATCGATTCGATTTCGAGACCCAACGGTTTCCAGTCACCGGTCTCATAACCAGAAACTGCTTTCTGTCGAATAGCTTCTCCCTGAACAATCTTCCCAACCACGCCGAAGGCTTTACCCAGTCGCGTCAAATTGGCTGCAAAAGTGGCTTTATCCAGTGCCTTCAGAGCATCGGCGACGGCTTTGGAATCCTGGCCACTGAGCTTTGCCCGCGGATTGCTGCGAACCGTTTCAAATGTCGCCATGGCATCGTTGTAGCTGCGGATTTTCTTCCCGGAAATATTGCTCTGAAGATCACGGGCAACCTTACTCATACGCTCGCCGTATTTAGTCAGAATCTCCTCATTGGTGTCTGCCAGAAAGCTCAGACCATCCTTCAAAGACTCTGCCTCCAGATAGGCTTGCGCGGTATTAAGCGCAGGCAGTCTGCCCTCCAGGCTGTTTATTTCCCGCGTGATGACGTCGGCACGATACGCCGTACTGATCAATGAAAGTTCGTGCTCGAAAGCAGCATCGGAAGGCAGTTTTCCGTCCCTTGCCCGCTCGAGGAAACCCTTCAGATCGCTATTTTTGAAATCCACGCCGGGATACTGCGACAGCGCGAAATTCAAAGCCTTCAAGGAATCGTACTTGCGCTGCGACAGCACATTGACGACAGCCAATGCACGGCTGACCCACTCACCAGCCGTTTGCTGCGGGAGAGGTCCTATCCTTGCGTTTTCGGCATCAAGTTCGGACTGCACTTTGGGTTCGACAGCCGCGACATCAGCGTTGTATTGATTAACGATGGGATTGCGTCGCGCAGTCAGCTTTTCGCCCCAGGCACGAATCTCTGCCCACATGGTGGCTTCTTTTACGGCAGCCTGGTTCTCCGTCAGTTGCAAAGCATCAAGAAAACGAAGAACAGACGTGTATTGGGTATTCAACGCCGTGACCGTATCGGCATGCAACTTTGCTGAATAGGCTGCACGATAGGAGCGCTCCCATGCCTTCAACGAGTCGGCATACTGAATCTTGCCTTTTTCAAAATTATTAAACGCCTTCAGTGCGATTTCATTTTGCGTTTTTGGTAACGGGTCACTGCCGAAGAAACTATTCGCCGTAGCGGCATCCGCCTGATAGGCCGCTGCCTTACGTGTGACAAGTGTCTGGCGGACGGACATCTCGCGTTTTACCGCTTCGACGGGAGGTAGACTATTAGTTCCAAATTCCAGTCGCGTCGCCGCCAGTTGAGTTTCAATGGATGCTGCCAACGCCTGCGAGTCCGCGGCATACTGATCTTGCACTGGCTTCAGAATCGCATTGGTAAATGCAACCGTGTAGGAGATGGAGGTGTTGAGCCGTCCCATCACCGTGCTCATTTGATGCGAAGTAAATACCGGCATACCGACATAATTACCAGGAATGAAGTTGTAACCACCGCCATTGCCCCAGTCTCGAACAGGGTCATATTTGTTATCAGGGTATACAAAACTTGTATCAAGCAGAATTGGACCAGCCATGACAATCTCCGAATATCTTGTGCAAACATGCACTTGATGAAGTCGAGCATGTATTACTCAACTTCCGCTCTCTGGCGCTGTTCGAGACTCATCGGTCTTCATGTTATTCAAGGTTCCACAGCGTGGACACTTGATTTGTATTTCGCTATACCGTCCCGCCCGGGCCAGAAGCTTGTTGCACTTTCCACATCTGCACTCTGTTAGCATGTGCAAGTCCTTTTGTTTGTGCATGGTGTCATGCCAATCGCACCTGCCACCTGCGACCCGCCATCTCTCATGCTGTCCCATAGATGGAATTTCAACAGTCCGACCGGCTTGCGAGA
Organism: Pseudomonas sp. 18058; assembly: GCF_902706155.1. Lineage (NCBI taxonomy): Bacteria > Pseudomonadati > Pseudomonadota > Gammaproteobacteria > Pseudomonadales > Pseudomonadaceae > Pseudomonas > Pseudomonas sp. 18058. The sequence continues at coordinate 87,040 of NZ_CACSJY010000017.1, read as the reverse complement.
GATAGGCATTCCAAAAAGCCCGGCAGTCACCCGCCAGGCGTTTCAGTAATGCGCTCCTTCGCCTTCCTTCAATTCCTGTAACCCGGAAGGAAGCTGACTTTTCGGCGCTACTGGCGCGGTACGAGTCCATTCAGATTGTTTTTCCGACCGCGGTCCCTGCCCGCCGGATAACTGCTTCTGGTGCTTTACGCTGCACACCCGGGTCAGTTGCCAACCCTCTGAACCGTTGAGGCCGGTTCATCGCTGCCTGTTCTTGTCGAACTAAAGAGCTTGTCTTGCCAGCCGCTTTGTCGAGCGGCTTGGTGGCAAGAATATGCATGGATGCATATACAGTCAATGCATAAATGCATTTATTTATGCACTGGAAATGCACGAACGCATTAAAAGCCGCGTGGTTAAAGGCCTTGGTGGCTTTTTCGAGGCGAAAAAAAACCCGCCGAGGGGCGGGTTTTATCTGACGGTGATCTGCTTATCGGGCGTACATGCCCCACCAGAAGACGTGACCAATGATGACGATCTGCTCTTCCTGGATTTCCTGGAAGCTGTAGTCCTCGTCCGGATGTTCGTCGCGATTGAAGCTGCGCAAACGGATACCGGTGGGCAGGCGATAGAGTTGCTTCACCCGCAATTGACCGTTGTGGTTGATTGCATAAAGGTCGCCATCGATGATGTCGCCGATGCCGCATTTGCCGGCGTTGACACCGACGGTGGCGCCGTCTCGCAGCACCGGCAACATACTGTTGCCGCGCACGGTCACGCATTTGGCCTGGTCGAATTGCACACCGTTATGGCGCAAGCTGCGCTTGCCGAAGCGCAGACTAGAGCGCTCGCTTTCTTCCACGATGAATCTTCCTGATCCAGCCGCCAATTCAACCTCGCGAAGAAACGGTACCGACACCTCGTCGTCATCGACCGGTGTGTCGTCGTCCCACAGGCTTATGTCCTTGAGTTCCGCGTGCACATCGTTGTTGCGCGCGCCAGCGCTCGCCGGCGGCGCATCCGCGCGCCCGCGCAACAAGTCGGTGCTCACGGCGAAGTACTCGGCGATCTTCGAGATATGTTTATCCGAGGGATCGACGATCTTCCCGCTGAGAATTCGCGAGAGAGTGGATTGCGGCACGCCGGTGCGACGATGAAGCTCCGTGGGGGAGATCCCGTGCTGATCAAGCAGTGCTCTTAAGACGGTTGCTACGTTGCGTTTTTGCATAACGCGCATAGTGCTTGAAGTTTTACCTCAAGACAAATGCCGAATTGCATAAAAAACGCATAAATCAATATTTAACGCGTCGAGCCGCCGCGTTGGCGCGTTTGATCCGATCATTGCGCGCCTTTTTGTCGTAATCGTCTTTGGCGCCCATGATGCCACCGGCGGCGTGTACCCAATCGGTGGCGGTGCAGCCGGTGAGCAAAATGGCTGAGGTAAAGATTGAAGCGAAGATCACTGCGGTTTTCATTGGAAGGTTTCCTGATGTCATTGACACATACGTCGTTCACAACGGCGGCTGTCACTCATCCACAAGCCGCTGCAATTTTTCCTCGGCGCGTTCGAGCCTGGCTTCATGCTTCTTGATGACTTTCACATCGCCGTACTGACGCGCTGCTTTCAGATGGTTTTGTCGGCGCCGCACTTCGGCTTCGGCCTTGCGAATCGCTCTTGAATGATCATCCTCGGCAGAAGGCTCTCGGCAATAACGCTCGACATTGGCCAGCGCCTGCTCAAGTCCGGCCTGGCGATAAACGTTATCCGCCGCTTCTGCACGGTCTATTTGGCGAATAAGTTCAGCGCGGCGCTCGGCGCAACTTTGTCGCGAGTCGGCGAATGAGTTTTCAATGATAAATACGCCGCTGACTGCGAGGGACAGACTGCAGAAAAGACTCAGTTTCATGAGGCATACCCCAAGTAACTTCTCTCGCCATAATGCCCACCGAAATAACTGACGCGAGACCAGGCATCGCGACAATTCAAGTTTCTTTGTATCGCAGTTAATGCTGCCATGACCATGTCACGACAACGTGCCTTGCACATCGGAAAGTGTTCAACCATCCACGCCATCGGCACATAAACATGATCAAAACACAGCAATACCGGGATCCGTTCTGACAGTGTGGAAATACTTACCTCTTTTTCTTTCCCACCCACCGCCGCCGCAACAAACACAGTGCCTTGTCTGTTTATCGCAATTGATCGTTTCCAGACTGGAGCCTGAACGCCATATGCACTGCGCACACAAAACCAGAGCATGTATAAAACCCCTCAACACTCTAAACATCGTCACATTCTTCAAGGCAATAAAAACAGCCGAACTGCGCGGACTCTCCGGTGCCTTCGCAGAGGCTGTTGGCTTGAATCGCTTCCTTTGTAGGAGCTGCCGAAGGCTGCGATCTGTTGATCCTGATCTTCTTAAAGCAAGATCAACAGATCGCAGCCTTCGGCAGCTCCTACGGGGAATGACATTAACAATGCGGGGCTGTCGTGGCCTTACTGGCGTCTTACTCAGTCTTACTTAGTCGCGCCGGGGGCTGAGTCAGCGAGGGACGTGGCAGACACCATTGATCAGGTTGTTGATGTTGTAGTAGTACTCGGCATCGGAGAAATAATTGAACGTGACCATGCCGCCTTGAAAGCCTCGCTCCATAAACGGCAGTTCATCTCCAGCGGTATCTGCATCGAACTTCACAACAGAACGTGTTTTGAACAGGAACCTTGAAGTGTCCAGATGCGTCAGGGCAATGTCGAACTTTCGATCATAGGTATAGACTTTTCCCTCTGGCGTTTTCACTACGTAATACACATAGAGAGCGCCTTCCTTTGGATCAATCGTCATATCACCGACACCATGCCAGCGGTCTTTGTGATCATGGGTATGAACGAAGTCAATAGAAGCAAAACACGGTGCACGTGGAATATCACGATTGATCACGTAGAAATATCTGACCACCAGTCCACCGAAAACCAACACAGAGGCGATTGCCATCAATGCGATTATTTTTTTCCAACGAGCTGGTAATTCACGCATATGGCCTCCCCTTTACTTTCAGGCTTGACGCACTTGATCAATAACTGGGAGAGCGGCTTTCTTACATAATAATTAATGTCGGATAACACAATGGGCGGTTCAAACTCGCCGAGTGCTTTTACAATCTCGTCCTTGGACATCTTTTCACTTTCTTCCACATACAACTGCGCATCACCGTCTTGCCAGATGAGTTTCCACTCTTCCAGGTCGGCTGGTTTTTTAAACATCAGGTAGGCGTAAAACAAAGGAAGCGCGATAGCCGGCACAACCAATGCAGGCAGCAGAAAACGCCAGTAGCGGCGCCGCGGCTTCGTCACCGAGATGACCGCCGGCGCTGCCGGTACGGACTCAGGCACCTCTGCGCTGATCAAACGGATCTCACACAACAGCACCACGCCCCGGCGCGGCAACGTCTTGAGGCTGTCACGCGGCAAACCGACATCAGCAAAATGCGTGCGCAGCATGTGCAGCGTCTTGTAATAACTGCTGTCGGAAATCACCAGCCCGCGCTCACCCCAGACCCGCGAAATCAGCTGCTCCTTGTCCGTCACCCCGGCAATCAGCGCCAGCAACAGATCACTCTCATTACTGCCCAGAATGACCGACTGCTGCGCCCGAGTGAGGGTCATTTTTTCTGCATCGTAGTAACAATCGCTCGATGACGATCCCGAGCCGATGCCTTCAGACTGTTCCACGCCGCTTCCTCAACTGACCTTCAACCCACCAACTCCAATGATTCGATAGCTTTTCGGCACTATAGGACACAATGCCAACCCGAGCGGCGGCGCGTTGCTGCATCCACCTCAAAAAAACTTCATACTCCGCCCACTGAATCAACTCAGGGGCCTGCACCTCTGCCCCGACACATTTTCTCGGTATAGCTAAACCTCTGATGAATAAAGCAATTTCAGATCTGTCCTCCCACACTCCGATGATGCAGCAATACTGGCGGCTGAAGAATCAGCACCCGGATCAGCTGATGTTCTACCGCATGGGCGACTTCTACGAGATCTTCTACGAAGACGCGAAGAAGGCTGCCAAGTTGCTCGACATCACCCTGACCGCGCGCGGGCAGTCGGCGGGGCAGGCGATTCCGATGTGTGGAATTCCTTACCACGCGGCGGAAGGTTATCTGGCGAAACTGGTCAAGCTCGGCGAATCCGTGGTGATTTGTGAGCAGGTCGGCGACCCGGCGACCAGCAAGGGTCCGGTTGATCGTCAGGTCGTGCGGATTCTCACGCCGGGTACGGTCAGCGACGAGGCGCTGCTCGATGAGCGCCGCGACAACCTGATCGCCGCGCTGTTGGGGGACGAGCGTCTGTTTGGTCTGGCCGTGCTGGATATCACCAGCGGCAACTTCAGCGTGCTGGAAATCAAAGGTTGGGAAAACCTGCTGGCGGAACTGGAGCGCGTCAACCCGGTTGAGTTGTTGATCCCGGATGACTGGCCACGCGACCTGCCAGCGGAAAAACGCCGTGGCGTCAGCCGCCGTGCGCCGTGGGATTTTGAGCGTGATTCGGCGCTGAAAAGTCTCTGCCAACAGTTTTCCACTCAGGATCTGAAAGGCTTCGGTTGCGAGAGCCTGACCCTGGCCATCGGCGCTGCCGGTTGCCTGCTGGCTTACGCCAAAGAAACCCAGCGCACCGCCCTGCCCCATTTGCGCAGCCTGCGTCACGAACGTCTTGATGACACCGTGGTGCTCGACGGCGCGAGCCGTCGCAACCTCGAGCTCGACACTAACCTGGCCGGTGGCCGCGACAACACTTTGCAATCGGTCGTCGATCGTTGCCAGACCGCGATGGGCAGCCGTCTGCTGACGCGTTGGTTGAACCGTCCGTTGCGCGACCTGACCGTGTTGCTGGCGCGCCAGACCTCGATCACTTGCCTGCTCGATCGCTACCGTTTCGAAAAGCTGCAGCCACAGCTCAAGGAAATTGGCGACATCGAGCGGATTCTTGCGCGAATCGGCCTGCGCAATGCCCGTCCTCGTGACCTGGCCCGCCTGCGCGACGCCCTCGGCGCCCTGCCTGAACTGCAAGTGGCGATGACCGATCTGGAAGCGCCGCACCTGCAAGGTCTGGCGACCACCACCAGCACTTACCCGGAACTCGCGGCGCTGCTGGCCAAAGCCATCATCGACAACCCACCGGCGGTAATCCGTGACGGCGGCGTGTTGAAAACCGGTTACGACAGCGAACTCGACGAGCTGCAATCGCTGAGCGAAAACGCCGGCCAGTTCCTTATCGATCTGGAAGCCCGCGAGAAGGCCCGTACCGGCCTGAGCCACCTGAAAGTCGGCTACAACCGCATTCACGGCTACTTCATCGAATTGCCGAGCAAGCAGGCCGAGTCGGCGCCAGCGGATTACATTCGCCGGCAAACCCTGAAAGGCGCCGAGCGTTTCATCACGCCGGAGCTGAAAGAGTTTGAAGACAAGGCGCTGTCGGCCAAGAGCCGCGCCCTCGCCCGCGAGAAAATGCTCTACGAAGCGTTGCTGGAAGACTTGATCAGCCAATTGCCACCGTTGCAGGACACCGCTGCGGCGCTGGCCGAACTAGACGTGCTGAGCAACCTCGCCGAGCGTGCGCTGAACCTCGATCTGAACTGCCCGCGTTTCGTCAGCGAGCCGTGCATGCGCATTACTCAGGGTCGTCACCCGGTGGTCGAGCAAGTGCTGACCACGCCGTTCGTGGCCAACGACCTGAGCCTGGATGACAACACGCGCATGCTGGTGATCACCGGCCCGAACATGGGCGGTAAATCCACTTACATGCGGCAAACCGCGTTGATCGTACTGTTGGCGCACATCGGCAGCTTCGTGCCAGCGGCCAGTTGTGAACTGTCGCTGGTCGACCGCATCTTCACCCGGATCGGTTCCAGCGATGACCTCGCTGGTGGTCGTTCGACTTTCATGGTCGAAATGAGCGAAACCGCCAACATTCTGCACAACGCCACCGAACGCAGTCTGGTGCTGATGGACGAAGTCGGTCGCGGCACCAGCACCTTCGACGGGCTGTCGCTGGCATGGGCAGCGGCCGAGCGTCTGGCGCATCTACGCGCGTACACGCTGTTCGCCACTCACTACTTTGAACTGACCGTGCTGCCGGAAGCTGAGCCGTTGGTGGCCAACGTTCACCTCAACGCGACCGAGCACAACGAACGCATCGTCTTCCTGCACCACGTGCTGCCGGGGCCTGCCAGCCAGAGCTACGGCCTGGCGGTGGCGCAATTGGCCGGCGTGCCAAGCGAAGTGATCGTGCGTGCCCGCGAGCACCTGAGCCGACTGGAAGAAACCGCGTTGCCCCATGAAGCGCCGAAACCGGCGGCCAAGGGCAAACCGGCGACGCCGCAGCAAAGCGATATGTTTGCCAGCCTGCCGCACCCGGTTCTCGATGAGCTGGCTAAACTGGATCTGGACGACCTGACACCACGCCGTGCGCTCGAAATGCTCTATGCCCTGAAGAACCGGATATAAGCACTGAAGAAGCGGATATAACGCAAACGGCTTCAAGCTGTTAGAATCTCGCGCGGTTTGGGATGCTGCTGGCTAATAGCCTGGCCAGCAGGTATCGCTCCCGAACCTGGCGACCCCAACCGTGAAGGGGCAACGCTGCCGCCGCCTGAGGAGAAAATTAGAAATGACCTTCGTCGTCACCGACAACTGCATCAAGTGCAAGTACACCGACTGCGTAGAAGTCTGTCCGGTGGACTGCTTTTACGAAGGCCCGAACTTCCTGGTGATTCACCCGGATGAGTGCATCGACTGCGCCCTGTGCGAACCAGAATGCCCGGCCGTGGCCATTTTCTCCGAGGACGAAGTTCCGGAAGAGATGCAGGAATTCATCCAGCTCAACGTTGATCTGGCTGAAATCTGGCCAAACATCACCGAGAAGAAAGAATCGCTGCCGGATGCCGAAGAGTGGGATGGCGTCAAAGGCAAGATCAAAGACCTCGAACGCTGATCTGTCACGCGCTCGAATAAAAGGCCCCTTGCGGGCCTTTTTGTTTTTCCGGGTTTTACTTTTCTGCGGACAAAAAAAGGGGCGGTTTGACCCGCCCACATTTTTTCCCTAATCCCTGTATTCCTTTTCATCGTCCTGATGAATCGCATCCTGCGATGTCCATTCCCTTCTTCCTTGAAGGGCGTGTCTGTCCGTCGACACAACCTGAATACTAGAGGGTTCTGCGGCGGGGGCAATCGGCCTTCGGTGCTGAAAGCGTTTGTCATAATCGCTTCATATTTCAAAATAAGCTTACCAGTCAGTAGGTTACTGATTGTTGACTGACTGAATGGGCGTCTGCCGAAGTGTAAAAATAACGAACACCTACGAAAGAGTAAGCCAAGGCTTACAGCAGCAAACTACAAACCCTCCCCCTGTAGGAGCTGCCGAAGGCTGCGATCTTTTGACCTTGATTTTAAAAAGCAGAATCAAAAGATCGCAGCCTTCGGCAGCTCCTACAAAAGCAGCAGCAACAGCAACAACATCAAAGCTGCAGGCAACAAAAAGCCCCGAACCAGTCGGGGCTTTTTGCGGGCGGTCGTGTGAGGCGCTTACTGGAACAGCGACTCGCTCGACAGGCCATTCTTCTCAAGGATTTCGCGAAGGCGCTTAAGGCCCTCTACCTGGATCTGCCGCACCCGCTCGCGCGTCAGGCCGATCTCCAGGCCTACATCTTCCAGCGTACTGCTCTCGTGGCCGCGCAGGCCGAAGCGGCGAATCACCACCTCGCGCTGCTTGTCGGTCAGTTCCGAGAGCCATTGATCGATGCTCTGCGACAGGTCGTCATCCTGCAGCAGTTCACATGGATCGGTCGGACGATCATCCGTCAGGGTGTCCAGCAGGGTTTTATCCGAATCCGGACCCAGCGAGACGTCGACCGAAGAAACCCGTTCGTTGAGGCCGAGCATGCGCTTGACCTCGCCCACCGGTTTTTCCAGCAGGTTGGCGATTTCTTCGGGTGAAGGTTCGTGGTCGAGTTTTTGCGTCAGCTCGCGTGCAGCCCGCAGGTACACGTTGAGCTCCTTGACCACATGAATCGGCAACCGGATGGTCCGGGTCTGATTCATGATGGCGCGCTCGATGGTTTGACGAATCCACCAGGTGGCGTAGGTCGAGAAGCGGAAGCCGCGCTCGGGGTCGAACTTTTCCACCGCGCGGATCAGTCCGAGGTTGCCCTCTTCGATCAGATCCAGCAGCGACAGCCCCCGATTGACGTAACGCCGGGCGATTTTAACCACCAGCCGCAGGTTACTTTCGATCATGCGCTTGCGTCCGGCAGGGTCGCCACTTTGCGACAAGCGCGCAAAATGAACTTCTTCTTCCGGAGAGAGCAATGGGGAAAAGCCGATTTCGTTGAGATACAACTGCGTGGCATCGAGTGCCCGCGTGTAGTCGATGTACTTATGCTGTTTGAGTGTCGCAGATTGTCTGGATTTGGAACGAACGGAAGGCGGTGCAGCCCCTTCATCATTCGACATCGAAGAATCCGAATCGATGCCGGCCTCCATAAGGAGAACCTCATCGTCGATGTCAAACTCCGGCACTTCTTTACTGAGAGCCATTGTTATAGTCCTTTGGTGAGTTCGACCCCAAGCTCAAGCGACGCCTTTATCCTTGGCAACGCTGGAGCCTGTCCCCTCTACGCGACGGAACAGGCTGGATGACAAATCAACGTCGTGGCAGGAACTGCAGTGGATCTACAGGTTTACCTTGGCGGCGAATCTCAAAATGCAGTTTCACCCGGTCTGTACCCGTTGACCCCATTTCGGCAATTGTCTGTCCGACCTTGACCTGCTGACCCTCCCGAACCAACAGCCTGCGGTTGTGACCGTAAGCACTGACGTAGGTTTCGCTGTGTTTGATGATGACTAATTCGCCGTAGCCCCTTAAGCCACTCCCGGCGTAAACCACCGTCCCATCAGACGCAGCTAAAACAGGCTGTCCCAAATCCCCGGCGATATCAATTCCTTTATTCAAACTACCGTTTGAAGAGAATTTTCCAATGAGAATGCCATTAGATGGCCATCCCCAGCCGGTCGGGGCTGGACCTGCAGGAGGCATCGGAGCGGGGGTTTGCTTATTCGCGACGGACGGTGCAGCGCCCGTAGAACCGGTGGTTGTGGTGGTCGTCGTGCCATTCGCCTGGCGCCGGATTACCGTGGTTTTGCTCGATGAAGAAGGCGAAGAACTCGAGTTGCTTACCACCGCGCTCGACGTTGAACCAGTGCGTCCGTCAAAGCGAATTGTCTGACCCGGATGGATCGTATACGGCGTAGGAATATTGTTCCGGGCCGCGAGGGCTTTGTAGTCCCAGCCGTAGCGAAAAGCGATCGAAAACATCGTATCGCCCGGACGGACTACGTACTGCCCGGTCGTCACTGTCGGACGCTGGGCGACCGCCTTGTTGCGATCGACGACACTCACGTTGCTCGATTTGGTGCTGGAGCAACCGACCAGCAAGGTGCTCAAGACAAGGCCAGTCACCAGGCGCTGAAAGCTCGTGTTACCCATACGCTGCGCAATGACTGTGAGACTCACCCGCCGCTCCCTTTGTGGTGGCTGAAAAATTTGGAATGCCGGATTTCGGCATGAACTGTCGCAAGTATAACGGGCAGATTCGGCTTTACCCTTAATGAAGCGAAATCGCTTCACGCACACGTTTGCCAGCTGGCAATACGCTACGTTTAATCCGCTATCGCCGGTGTAAGACCGGAGCCGTTGAAAGGAATTCAACAGCGGCGAACAAATGCTCAGGCCAACGGCCCGTTGAGCAATGGAACGAAGCGCACCGCCCCCAGAACGTGACGGGAAAAACCGTTTTCTTCACGCACGATCAACAACAACTGCTGAACTTCGCCGGAGCCGACCGGAATCACCATGCGCCCGCCCGGGGCCAATTGATCCAGCAAGGCTTGCGGCACATCGGTGGCCACGGCGGTTACGATGATGCCGTTGTACGGCGCCAGCGCCGGCCAGCCTTCCCAGCCATCGCCCCAACGAAAAACCACGTTGCGCAGGTTCAGCTCGACCAGACGTTCCTTGGCCCGATCCTGCAAAACCTTGATCCGCTCAACCGAAAAAACTCGCTCGACCAGTTGCGACAACACCGCCGTCTGGTAACCGGAACCGGTGCCGATCTCCATCACTTTATCCAGCGGCCCGGCCTCGAGCAGCAGCTCGCTCATGCGCGCCACCATATAAGGCTGGGAAATGGTCTGGTTGTGGCCGATCGGCAGTGCCGTGTCTTCGTATGCGCGATGCGCCAGCGCTTCATCGACGAACAGATGGCGCGGCGTGCGGCGAATCACTTCGAGTACCTTGGCGTTCGACACGCCTTCTTCATACAGACGCTGGATCAGGCGCTCCCGCGTGCGCTGGGAGGTCATGCCGATGCCGCTGCGCAGTCTGTCGTCGTGTTCGCGAGCCATCAGCGCAGTCCCTCCAGCCAGCCGTCGAGACTTCTGAAGGCATCGTTGAAGGTGCGATCAAGCTGCAACGGGGTGATGGAAACGTAGCCCTGCATCACCGCATGGAAATCGGTGCCCGGGCCGCCGTCTTCAGCGTCGCCGGCGGCAGCAATCCAGTAACCGGCCTTGCCACGCGGATCGACCACTTTCATCGGCGCCGCCGCCCGGGCGCGATGGCCGAGACGGGTCAACTGAATGCCGCGAATATGGTCGATCGGCAGATTCGGAATGTTCACGTTGAGCACCGTGCGCGGCGGCAGATCGAGCCCTGCGTGGGCCTCGACCAGTTTGCGCGCGAAGTACGCCGCTGTCGGCAGATTGTCCACCTGACGCGAGACCAGCGAAAAAGCGAACGACGGACGTTCGAGGAAGCGCCCTTCGAGGGCCGCTGCCACGGTTCCGGAATACAGCACATCGTCGCCCAGATTGGCGCCGAGATTGATGCCCGACACGACCATGTCCGGCTGGCGTTCCAGCAAGCCATTGAGGCCCAGGTGCACGCAGTCGGTCGGGGTGCCGTTGAGGCTGATAAAGCCGTTGGCCAGGTATTGCGGGTGCAACGGACGGTCGAGCGTCAGCGAACTGCTGGCGCCGCTTTTGTCCTGCTCCGGGGCGATAACCACGCATTCGGTGTAATCCGCCAGCGCAGCATAAAGCGCGGCGAGACCGGGTGCGGTTACCCCATCGTCGTTAGAAATCAGAATACGCATGGGCTGTCCGTCTGCCCCACCGGCACCAGATCAACGAGCTCGCGCACCAATACGGTGGCAAAGCATCCGGCCGGGAGGACGAATTCCAGTTGCAGAATGTCAGGCTGGGGATAATGCCACGTCAACCCGCCAATGGGCAGCCGCAGGATGCGACGCTCGTGGCTCATGCCGGCGTGAATCAACCAATCGCGCAGCTCCGCTTCGCGCGCGGCAATCCCCTGCTCCAGTTCATGGACAACGCCTGCGGTCGGCGAGTCACCTTCGCCCCACTGCGGGCCGGTCGGATGCAGATCGAGAATCGCCAGACGCGGGTCGCTGCATTCAGCTTCACCGGCGGGGAAAAAGCTGCGACTGTCGGTGAACGCGAGCAGATCACCGACTTGCGCTTGCTGCCAGGTGCCATCGGCCACACGCGCCGCCAGCACCTTATTGAAGAGAAAACTGCGTGCCGTCGATAGCAGGCGCGAACGCACATTGCGCTGCTCCGGCAAGGCTTTGCGCGCCGCCCACGCACGCGCATCAACGACGTTGCCGCCGTCATGGCCGAAACGCTGGGCGCCGAAATAATTGGGAATGCCTTGCTTAGCGATCAGTTGCAGACGCTGTTCAATCGCGTCTTTGTCGCCAGCGAACTGGGTCAGGCGCAAGGTGAAACCATTGGCCGAGTGTGCGCCGCGTTGCAGCTTGCGCTTGTGGCGCGTGGTCTTGAGGATCTTCAGCGTGTCGTTTTCCGCCGCCGACAGATCCGGATCAGCCTTTCCCGGCAATTGCACGCTGAACCACTGACGGGTCAGCGCCTGCCGATCCTTGAGACCGGCATAGCTGACGGTGCGCAACGGCACGCCGGCAGCCTTGGCAATACGCCGTGCAGCTTCTTCAGTGTTGAGGCCACGCTTTTCGACCCAGATCCACAGGTGTTCACCGTCGCCGCTGAACGGGATGTCGAGGACTTCATCGACCTGAAAATCTTCAGCGATGGCTTTCAGTACCGCCGTGCCGAGGGGTTCGCCATAGGCACGCGGGCCGAGCAGTTGCAGTTCATTCATGCGCGCAGCAACAAGGCAACGGAGTGCACGGCGATGCCTTCTTCGCGACCGACAAAGCCAAGCTTTTCGGTGGTGGTAGCTTTCACGTTCACTTGATCCAACTCAACTTGAAGATCCGCCGCGATTAGCGCGCGCATCGATTCGATATGCGGGGCCATTTTCGGTGCCTGCGCAACGATGGTGTTGTCGACGTTGCCGACCTTCCAGCCTTTGGCGTGGATCAGCGCGACCACATGCCGCAGCAGCGCACGGCTGTCGGCGCCCTTGAATTGCGGGTCGGTGTCCGGGAAGTGTTTGCCGATATCACCCAGCGCCGCAGCACCGAGCAAGGCATCGCTCAAGGCGTGCAGCAGGACGTCACCGTCGGAATGAGCGAGCAGCCCGAAGCTGTGTGCAATGCGCACGCCGCCCAGAGTAATGAAATCGCCGTCAGCGAAACGATGCACATCATAGCCGTGGCCAATACGCATAAAAAAAACGCCCCGATTTTTGTCAGGGCGTGATTCTACCCGCATTAGCCCTTGAGGGCGCGTGCATGATGTTGCAAGTGGTCGTCAATGAAGCTGGCGATGAAGAAATAGCTGTGGTCGTAGCCCGGTTGCAGACGCAATGTCAGCGGATGGCCCGCTTGTTTTGCCGCTTGTTGCAGGGCTTCGGGTTTCAGCTGTTTTTCAAGGAAGTCGTCGCGATCACCTTGATCAACCAGCAGCGGCAATTGTTCATCCGCTTCAGCGATCAGTGCGCAGGCATCCCACTCTTTCCATTTCGAACGATCCTCGCCCAGATAACGCGAGAATGCTTTCTGCCCCCACGGGCAATCCATCGGGTTGTTGATCGGCGAAAAGGCTGACACCGATTGGTAACGTCCCGGGTTGCGCAACGCACAAATCAACGCACCGTGGCCGCCCATGGAGTGGCCGCTGATGCTGCGCTTGTCCGACGCGGGGAAATGCGCTTCAACCAGTGAAGGCAATTCCTGCACGACGTAGTCATGCATCCGATAGTGACGCGACCAAGGTTCCTGCGTGGCATTCAGATAGAAGCCGGCACCGAGACCGAAATCCCAGGCGCCATCCGGATCGCCCGGCACATCCGGGCCACGCGGACTGGTGTCGGGCGCGACGATGATCAAACCAAGTTCGGCGGCCATGCGCAGGGCGCCAGCCTTGTGCATAAAGTTCTCGTCGGTGCAGGTCAGGCCGGACAGCCAGTACAGCACCGGCAGTTTGCCGCCCTGCTCCGCTTGCGGCGGCAGGTACACGGCGAACACCATGTCGCAACCGAGCACATCGGAGCGATGGCGGTAACGCTTGTGCCAGCCGCCAAAACTTTTCTGACAGGAGATGTTTTCCAGGCTCATAGGGATTCTCCCAGCTGCAAGCAGCAAGCTCCGAGCTTCAAGAACAGGCAAAAGCGCAGTTACTTGCAGCTTGAAGCTTGTAACTTGCCGCTGCTTTTAGAAATGAATGACGGTACGGATGCTCTTGCCTTCGTGCATCAGGTCGAACGCTTTGTTGATGTCTTCCAGGCCCATGGTGTGGGTGATGAAAGTATCCAGCGGGATCTCGCCGCTTTGCGCCATGTCGACATAGCTTGGCAACTCGGTACGGCCGCGCACGCCGCCGAATGCCGAACCGCGCCAGACGCGACCGGTGACTAACTGGAATGGACGGGTGGCGATTTCCTGGCCGGCACCGGCCACGCCGATGATGACGGATTCGCCCCAACCTTTGTGGCAGCACTCAAGGGCTGCGCGCATCAATTGCACGTTGCCGATGCATTCGAAGGAGAAGTCGACGCCGCCATCGGTCATGTCGACGATCACTTCCTGAATCGGACGATCAAAATCTTTCGGGTTCACGCAATCGGTGGCACCGAGTTGCTTGGCAATCTCGAACTTGGCCGGGTTGATGTCGATGGCGATGATGCGCGCAGCCTTGGCTTTCACAGCGCCGATCACCGCAGACAGACCAATACCGCCCAGACCGAAGATGGCCACGGTGTCACCCGGTTTGACTTTGGCGGTGTTGAGCACTGCGCCAATGCCGGTGGTAACGCCGCAACCGAGCAGGCAAACCTTTTCCAGCGGTGCATCTTTAGAAATTTTTGCTACAGAGATTTCCGGCAGCACGGTGTATTCCGAGAATGTCGAAGTACCCATGTAGTGGAAAATCGTTTCGCCCTTGTAGGAAAAACGCGAGGTGCCGTCCGGCATCAGACCTTTGCCCTGAGTCGCGCGAATCGCCTGACACAGGTTGGTCTTGCCCGACTTACAGAATTTGCACTGGCCGCATTCCGGGGTGTACAGCGGAATCACGTGATCGCCAACGGCAACCGAGGTCACGCCTTCGCCGATGGCTTCAACGATGGCGCCACCTTCGTGGCCAAGGATCGACGGGAAGATGCCTTCCGGGTCAGCGCCGGACAAGGTGTAGGCGTCAGTGTGGCAAACGCCAGAAGCGACGACGCGCAGCAATACTTCACCGGCCTTGGGCATGGCGACATCGACTTCTACGATTTCCAGCGGCTTTTTGGCCTCGAAGGCAACGGCGGCGCGCGACTTGATCATGCTGACTCTCCAGTGAATCCAATGAATAAAAAAACCAGACAGCGAGTGTAGTTCAGCGCTGGCTGATGAATAATCCGGACAAATGCAAAATATTATTGCCGTACAGGGATAATCCAATGTCCGAAAACCGCTGGGAAGGCATCGACGAGTTCGTCGCCGTCGCCGAGTGCAGCCAATTCACCGCTGCGGCCGAACGCCTTGGGGTTTCTTCCTCCCACGTCAGTCGACAAATCGTACGACTGGAAGAGCGTTTGCAGACGCGTCTGCTCTATCGCAGTACCCGCCGGGTGACGCTGACCGAGGCCGGTCAGACTTTTCTCCAGCATTGCCAACGTTTGCAGGATGGTCGCGAGGAAGCATTGCGCGCGGTCGGCGACCTGACCAGCGAACCGAAAGGCATGCTGCGCATGACCTGCGCGGTGGCATACGGCGAACGCTTTATCGTGCCGCTGGTGACGCGGTTTATGGGGCTGTATCCGCAGTTGCGCATTGATATCGAGCTGAGCAACCGCCAACTTGATCTGGTGCATGAAGGGCTGGATCTGGCGATTCGGTTGGGTCGGTTACAGGACTCGCGATTGGTCGCAGCACGGCTGGCGCCACGGCGCATGTACCTGTGCGCATCACCGTCCTACCTGGCACGGTATGGGCGCCCACACAGTTTGTCGGAATTGAGTCGGCATAATTGCCTGATCGGCAGCTCGGACATTTGGCAACTGGAACAGAACGGGCGGGAATTTTCTCAGCGGGTGCAGGGAAACTGGCGCTGCAACAGTGGGCAAGCGGTGCTGGACGCGGCGTTGCAGGGCGTCGGGTTGTGTCAGTTGCCGGATTATTACGTGCTGGAACACCTGCACAGTGGCGCGTTGATTTCGCTGCTGGAGGCGCATCAGCCGCCGAATACGGCGGTGTGGGCGTTGTATCCGCAGCAGCGGCATTTGTCGCCGAAGGTGCGCAAGTTGGTGGATTTTTTGAAGGAGGGATTGGCTGAGCGGCCGGAGTATCGAGGTTGAAAGCAAAAGATCGCAGCCTTCGGCAGCTCCTACAAAAGCATGCGATCCATGTAGGAGCTGCCGAAGGCTGCGATCTTTTGATCTTTTAGCGGCGATTCGCCCAACGCTGCCGCAACCACTCTAGATCTTCCGGCCGCGTCACCTTGAGGTTATCCGCGCGCCCTTCGATCAGTCGCGGCTTCAGCCCCGCCCACTCCATCGCTGACGCTTCGTCAGTGATCACGGCATCCGCGACCAGGCTGTCCGCCAGCGCCCGATGCAACGCACCGAGGCGAAACATCTGCGGCGTATACGCTTGCCAAATCACGCTGCGATCGACGGTTTCAAGCACACGACCGTGCTTGTCGACCCGCTTCAACGTGTCGCGTGCCGGCACGGCGAGTAAACCGCCGACCGGGTCATCCATCAGTTCAGCAAGTAACTTGTCGAGATCATCGCGACTCAGATTCGGCCGCGCCGCATCGTGCACCAGCACCCAATCGTCATCATCGGCACCCTGCGCATGCAAGTGCAGCAAGGCATTGAGCACCGAAGCCGATCGCTCGGCCCCGCCGTCAACCCGCTGAATTCGCGAGTCGCTTGCGCACGCCAGGTTCGGCCAGTAAGGATCATCAACAGCAAGACTGACCACCAACCCTTGCAGGCTTGGGTGATCGAGGAAACAGCCGAGGCTGTGTTCGAGAATTGTGCGTCCGCCCAGTTGCAGGTATTGCTTGGGACGATCCGCGGCCATTCGGGCACCGACGCCCGCGGCAGGAATCACGGCCCAGAAGGCCGGCAGGGAATTGATCATTGGGCCAACTGGTAAAGGGTTTCGCCGTCCTTGACCATGCCCAACTCATGGCGAGCGCGTTCTTCAACGGTCTCCATGCCTTTCTTCAGCTCGCTGACTTCAGCGTCCATCACCCGATTGCGCTCCAGCAGGGCTTCGTTCTCGGCGTGTTGATCAGCAATCTGCTGATTCAGCTCGGCAACTTGCGCCAGACTGCCATTGCCCACCCACAGGCGGTACTGCAGACCGGCCAGCAGCAAGAGCAAAACGAGAAACAACCAGTAGGGACTGCGCATCGAATATCAGGTATCCAGTGAAAAAAGACAGCCATGCCAAAACTTTGAAGCATCTGATAGCACGAAGCCTGGAAGATCCAGGCTTGTGCATATAAGGCATCAGATTAGTGGCAAATCCATCGCTGTCACGACTTTTCCGACACAATCCGGTGTCTTTTTACCATCTACGGCTTAACCGCGAAACTCGGAGCGACCGTTGTACTTGGCTTTGCCATTCAACTGCTCTTCGATACGCAGCAGTTGGTTGTACTTGGAAACACGGTCGGAACGGCACAGCGAACCGGTTTTGATCTGGCCAGCCGAGGTGCCCACAGCCAGATCGGCGATGGTCGAATCTTCGGTTTCGCCCGAACGGTGCGAGATCACTGCAGTGTAACCGGCAGCCTTGGCCATCTGGATGGCTTCCAGCGTTTCGGTCAGAGTGCCGATCTGGTTGAACTTGATCAGGATCGAGTTGGCGATGTTTTTATCGATGCCCTCTTTCAGGATCTTGGTGTTGGTCACGAACAGGTCGTCGCCTACCAGTTGCACCTTCTCGCCGATCTTGTCGGTGAGGATTTTCCAGCCAGCCCAGTCGGACTCGTCCAGACCGTCTTCGATCGAGATGATCGGATAACGTTCGGTCAGACCTTTCAGGTAATCAGCGAAACCTTCAGCGGTGAACACCTGGCCTTCGCCGGACAGGTTGTACTTGCCGTCTTCATAGAATTCGCTCGCCGCGCAGTCCAGCGCCAGTGTCACGTCAGTGCCCAGCTTGTAACCGGCGTTGGCCACCGCTTCGGAGATCACTTTCAGCGCGTCTTCGTTCGAAGCCAGGTTCGGTGCGAAACCGCCTTCGTCGCCAACGGCAGTGCTCAGGCCACGGGCCTTCAGCACAGCTTTCAAGTGATGGAAAATCTCGGTGCCCATGCGCAGACCTTCCGAGAAAGACTTGGCGCCAACCGGCTGCACCATGAATTCCTGGATGTCGACGTTGTTATCGGCGTGCTCGCCACCGTTGATGATGTTCATCATCGGCACCGGCATCGAGTAAACACCCGGAGTGCCGTTGAGGTTGGCGATGTGTGCGTACAACGGCAGATCCTGATCCTGTGCAGCAGCCTTGGCCGCAGCCAGGGATACGGCGAGGATGGCGTTGGCGCCCAGGGTCGCTTTGTTTTCGGTACCGTCGAGCTTGATCATCGCGTGATCCAGCGCTTTCTGGTCGCTTGGGTCGGTGCCCAGCAGCAGATCGCGGATCGGGCCGTTGATGTTGGCGACTGCTTTCAGTACGCCTTTGCCCAGATAACGGCTCTTGTCGCCATCACGCAGCTCGAGCGCTTCACGCGAGCCAGTGGATGCACCGGACGGCGCGCAAGCGCTGCCGATGATGCCGTTGTCGAGAAGCACATCCGCTTCCACGGTGGGATTGCCACGGGAGTCGAGAACTTCACGACCTTTGATGTCGACGATTTTTGCCATTGTTGTAAACACTCCAAAGTTGACGAAAACGACGCAGCTAGAGGAAATCTTTTTACCGTCGGCAAGTGGTGTGCAGCGGGCAGCTTGCAGACGACAACGCACATGCCCGAGGGCATGTGCGACAAATCGTGCGGTACTTTACCGGAGAATTGAGTGTTACGCGGTTTCTACCGTCGGAAAACTCTTCACCAGTTCGTCCAAAGCTTTGAGCTGGGCCAGAAATGGCTCCAGTTTGTCCAGACGCAAGGCGCAAGGGCCGTCGCATTTGGCGTTGTCCGGATCCGGATGCGCTTCGAGGAACAGACCCGCCAGCGACTGGCTCATGCCCGCCTTGGCCAGATCCAGCACCTGCGCACGGCGACCGCCAGCGGAGTCGGAACGACCGCCAGGCATTTGCAGCGCGTGGGTCACGTCGAAGAAAACCGGGTACTCGAACTGCTTCATGATGCCGAAGCCGAGCATGTCGACCACGAGGTTGTTGTAGCCGAAGCTCGAACCACGCTCGCAGAGGATCAGTTGGTCGTTACCCGCTTCCACGCACTTGCTCAGGATGTGTTTCATTTCCTGAGGCGCGAGGAACTGGGCTTTCTTGATATTGATCACTGCTTTGGTCTTGGCCATCGCGACGACCAGATCGGTCTGGCGCGACAGGAAGGCCGGCAGTTGAATGATGTCGCAGACCTCAGCGACGACCGCAGCCTGATCAGGCTCGTGGACGTCGGTGATGATCGGTACGCCGAAGGCTTGTTTGATGTCCTGGAAGATGCGCATGCCCTCTTCCAGGCCAGGGCCACGATACGAATGCACAGAAGACCGGTTGGCCTTGTCGAAACTGGCCTTGAACACGTAAGGGATACCGAGTTTTTCGGTGACCTTTACGTACTCTTCGCAAACCTGCATGGCCATGTCACGGCTTTCCAGCACGTTCATGCCGCCGAACAGCACCATGGGTTTGTCGTTGGCAATCTCGATGTCGCCGACGCGGATGATCTTCTGTGCCATCGGGGTTACGCCTTCTTCTGGTGTTGAGCCAACGCTGCTTTGACGAAACCGCTGAACAGCGGGTGGCCATCGCGTGGTGTCGAGGTGAACTCTGGGTGGAACTGGCAAGCAACGAACCATGGGTGATCGGCCGCTTCTACCACTTCAACCAGCGCTGCGTCAGCCGAGCGACCGGAGATTTTCAGGCCGGCTTCGATCAGTTGTGGCAGCAGCTTGTTGTTCACTTCGTAACGGTGACGGTGACGCTCGACAATCACATCCTTGGCGTAGCAGTCGTGCACCTTGGAGCCGGCTTCGAGCAGGCATTCCTGAGCGCCGAGGCGCATGGTGCCGCCCAGATCGGACGTTTCGGTACGCACTTCAACGGCGCCGGTCGCGTCTTCCCATTCGGTGATCAGACCCACAACCGGGTGGCCGCTGGCGCGGTCGAACTCGGTGGAGTTGGCGTCTTTCCAGCCCATCACGTTACGGGCGAACTCGATGACCGCCACTTGCATGCCGAGGCAGATGCCTAGGTACGGAACCTTGTTCTCACGAGCGTACTGAACGGCGGTGATCTTGCCTTCCACGCCGCGCAGACCGAAGCCGCCCGGTACGAGGATCGCGTCGACACCTTCGAGCAGCGCGGTGCCCTGGTTTTCGATGTCTTCGGAATCGATGTAACGCAGATTGACCTTGGTGCGGTTACTGATGCCGGCATGACTCATCGCTTCGATCAGCGACTTGTAGGCGTCCAGCAGCTCCATGTACTTGCCGACCATGGCGATGGTCACTTCGTGTTCCGGGTTCAGCTTGGCGTCAACCACCGCTTCCCACTCGGACAGATCAGCGCTGCCGCACTGCAGACCGAAACGCTCAACGACGAAATCGTCCAGACCCTGCGAGTGCAGGATGCCAGGGATCTTGTAGATGGTATCGGCGTCTTCCAGCGCGATCACCGCACGTTCTTCAACGTTGGTGAACTGAGCGATCTTGCGACGCGACGAGATGTCGATCGGGTGATCGGAACGGCACACCAGTACGTCTGGCTGCAGGCCGATCGAACGCAGTTCTTTCACCGAGTGCTGGGTTGGCTTGGTTTTGGTCTCGCCGGCAGTGGCGATGTACGGCACCAAAGTCAGGTGCATCAGCATCGCGCGCTTGGCGCCGACTTCGAAACGCAGTTGGCGGATCGCTTCGAGGAACGGTTGCGACTCGATGTCACCGACAGTGCCACCGATTTCAACCATCGCCACGTCAGCGTCGCCAGCACCCTTGATGATGCGGCGCTTGATTTCGTCGGTGATGTGCGGAATCACCTGGATGGTTGCACCCAGGTAATCACCACGGCGCTCTTTGCGCAGCACGTGTTCGTAAACACGGCCAGTGGTGAAGTTGTTGTTCTGGGTCATGGTCGTGCGGATGAACCGCTCGTAGTGGCCCAGGTCCAGGTCGGTCTCGGCGCCGTCGTGGGTGACGAACACTTCGCCGTGCTGGAACGGGCTCATGGTGCCCGGGTCAACGTTGATGTACGGATCCAGCTTCAGCATGGTGACCTTAAGTCCCCGCGCCTCCAGGATGGCTGCCAATGAAGCCGATGCAATGCCTTTCCCCAAAGAAGAAACAACACCGCCCGTGACGAATATGTAGCGCGTCATGAAAAACCCTAGAAGTCTGCGTTAAAGCGGTCCGAGCCGCCGGGGGAAGCGAAGGAAGGCCGAAGCCCCCGATCACCTGCATTAATCACAGTGCACCTTTCAAAAAAACCGCCGCGTTGGGACAGACCGGCAGATGAAACACCGGTACGTTGCTCGCTACACATTTTTTGGAATCGCCCAGCAAAGACTGCTTGGTAATCGGCAACTCCTGCAATTCAGGCGAATCCACAGAAGTTGTATCAAGAAGGGAGCGTAGTCTACCGGAATGCTCCTTTCAGCTCAAACCCAGATCTTCGCCTGTTGGCTGCCAATGCAATTTCCAGCCGTCCTGCCCATTGCCATCAAGCCCCGGCAGGTTCGCCACCGCGAGCAATTCGTCACCGCGAAACAGCAGCGGCAATCTGCCACGCACAAAACCCGGCACCGCGCGCTCATTGAGCAGGCGTTTGAGATCGCGATGACCGCGATCCGCCAAATGCATCACTTCGCCGCCCTGACGATAGGCGATACGCAACGGGCCGCAAGGATTTTGCCCGTCGAACATGACACGACCATTATCGGCCAAGCGTAGCGGTGAAGACGGCACTTGCCAGTCGGCGCCGATCATCGGCGTGCGCAACCAGTGGCCGCTGAGCCACCACACACGTCCGGCGCTGCGATGCAGTTCGCCATTGGCCAGACGCCAGATAGGGGAAGCATCGGAAGCCGCTTCGCAGAGATCCGTCCAACCCGACCAATGGTCGCTATCCGGCAGTTGGGTGAAGGCTTCGAGCCAATGACTGATCGCGTTGCGTTGACGGGCGGCGGACAGTGCGGCGAGTGGCGCCAGTTCCAGCGACGGCAAACCCAGCCATTCGAAATCGTGCGGGGTGTTCGCCTGCGCCAGATCGATCTGCGCCAGTTCATCGAGCAGCCCCTGCGCCTCACGCAGATGCGCCGCGCTGCGGGCCATGCTCGCCTGCGCTTGCGGCCAGCGCCCGGTCAGCAGCGGCATGACCTGATGGCGCAGATAGTTGCGCGAGAATTGCCGATCCTGATTGGACGGGTCTTCGATCCAGGTTAATTGATGAGCCTGTGCGTACGTTCCCAGTTCGGCGCGGGAGATGTCCAGCAGCGGCCGAACCAGCGTGCCCTGCCCCACCGGCCGCTGCGCCGGCATCGCGGACAATCCGCGCGCACCGGCGCCGCGCAACAGGCGAAATAACAGCGTCTCCGCCTGATCATCGCGATGCTGCCCGGTCAGCAACAGATCATTGGTCTGCGTCAGCGAACTGAACACCGCGTAACGCGCATCCCGTGCTGCTCGCTCCAGACTCGCGCCCGGTTGCACCGTAACCCGCTCGATCAGCAACGAAACACCCAGCGCATCGCAAACGGCTTGGCAATGTTGCGGCCACGCATCAGCCGCAGCCTGAAGGCCGTGATGGATATGGACAGCGCTTAGCGGCGGGAGGGAATCGGATTTTGCCAGAGAGGCCAGCAGATGCAGCAGGACGGTGGAGTCGAGACCACCAGAGAAGGCGATACGCCAATGAGCGGCATTGCGCCAGGGCTCAAGGTTCAGCAGAAGCCGGGAAGGCAAATCACTCTTCGAAGAATTCATAGAGAGGGTCGCTTCTCAAGGATCCTGTAGGAGCTGCCGAAGGCTGCGATCTTTTGATCTTGAAAGATCGCAGCCTTCGGCAGCTCCTACAGGGGTATTGCGTTCGACTTAGAGGCCGTAGCTCATCAGTCGATCATAACGGCGCTTCAACAGCGCTTCGTTATCGAACTTCTTCAGCATCGCCAGTTGCGAACTCAGCTCGGCACGGATCGAAGCAGCGGCAGTCGCCGGATCACGGTGGGCGCCGCCCAGAGGCTCGCCAATCACCTTGTCGACAATGCCCAGGCCTTTCAGACGCTCAGCGGTGATGCCCATCGCTTCAGCAGCATCCGGCGCTTTTTCGGCGGTTTTCCACAGAATCGATGCACAACCTTCCGGCGAGATCACCGCGTAGGTCGAGTACTGCAGCATGTTCAACTGATCGCAAACGCCAATCGCCAGTGCACCGCCGGAACCACCTTCACCGATAACGGTGGCGATAATCGGGGTTTTCAGGCGCGACATCACACGCAGGTTCCAGGCGATCGCTTCGCTCTGGTTGCGCTCTTCAGCGTCGATCCCAGGGTAGGCACCCGGGGTGTCGATGAAGGTCAGGATCGGCATTTTGAAACGCTCGGCCATTTCCATCAGTCGGCACGCCTTGCGGTAGCCTTCCGGACGCGGCATGCCGAAGTTGCGGCGAACCTTCTCGCGCACTTCGCGGCCTTTCTGGTGACCGATGATCATCACCGGCTGGTCTTCCAGACGGGCGATACCGCCAACGATCGCAGCGTCGTCAGAGAAGTGACGGTCGCCGTGCAGCTCGTCGAACTCGGTGAAGATGTGCTCGATGTAATCGAGGGTGTACGGGCGTTTCGGGTGACGCGCCAGGCGTGCGATCTGCCAGCTGGTCAGCTTGCCGAAAATGTCTTCGGTCAGCGTTTTGCTCTTGTCCTGCAGGCGGGAGATCTCATCGCCGATATTCAGCGAATTGTCATTACCGACCAAGCGCAACTCTTCGATCTTGGCTTGCAGGTCGGCGATCGGCTGTTCGAAATCTAGAAAATTCGGGTTCATAGGCGTCCGTCTTGGGTCGAGTCCCAAATAAGCTTGGGCCGGCCGGTTGTCTATTCGCGCCCTACCTTAAGGGAGAGGCGCGCTGAGGTCGAGATTAAAAATTCAGGTTTCGGGCAAGTGCAATCATGGCACTCGCCGGTCAACGGTATTGGAGGAAGACGTTGTCTCGCCCGAACTGGTCACGCAGAGCCTGAATCAAGGCATCCGCCGGGTCGATCCGCCACGTCTCGCCAAACTGCAGCAAGGTCTTCGCATCGGGGCTGGTGTACTCCATGGTCACCGGGCACGCGCCGCGATGGCGCTTGAGCAAATCACCCAACCAGCGTAGCTGATCGCCTTTCAGATCCTGGGTTTGCAGCTTCAGGCGCAGGCTCTCGGCAAGGTTGGTGCGCGCATCTTCCATGCTCATCACACGCTTGACCCGCAGGCGCAGGCCACCGGAGAAGTCATCGTTGCTGACCTCGCCTTCAACCACCACCATCGCGTCGGTCTGCAACAGCGACTGCGCGGAGTGGAACGCATCGGCGAACAGCGACGCCTCGATCCGCCCGGAGCGGTCGTCGAGGGTGATAAAGCCCATCTTGTCGCCCTTTTTGTTCTTCATCACCCGCAGGGCAATGATCATTCCGGCCACGGTCTGCGTATCGCGGGCCGGTTTCAGGTCGATGATGCGCTGACGGGCAAAACGGCGGATCTCGCCTTCGTATTCGTCGATCGGGTGACCGGTCAGGTACAGGCCCAGGGTGTCTTTTTCACCCTTGAGGCGTTCTTTGAGGGTCAGTTCTTTGGCCTTGCGATGCACCGCGTAAACGTCGGCGTCTTCCTCGACGAACAAGCCGCCAAACAGGTCGGCGTGACCGCTGTCGTGGGTGCGCGCCGTCTGCTCGGCGGATTTGATCGCTTCTTCCATTGCCGCCAGCAGCACCGCGCGGTTGCGGTCGATGTTGGCCTGATAAGCCTTTTGCTCTTCATGGAAGAACGGGCCGAGACGATCCAGCGCCCCGCTGCGGATCAAACCGTCGAGGGTGCGCTTGTTGATGCGTTTGAGGTCGACGCGGGCGCAGAAATCGAACAGATCCTTGAACGGCCCGTCCGCGCGCGCCTCAGTGATCGCCTCGACCGGCCCCTCGCCCACACCCTTGATCGCGCCGAGGCCATAAATGATGCGGCCTTCGTCGTTCACCGTGAACTTGAATTCCGAAGTATTCACATCCGGCGCGTCGAGACGCAGCTTCATGGTGCGAATTTCTTCGATCAAGGTCACGACCTTGTCGGTGTTGTGCATGTCCGCCGACAGTACCGCGGCCATGAACGGCGCCGGGTAGTGGGTCTTCAGCCAGGCCGTCTGGTACGAAACCAGACCGTATGCAGCGGAGTGAGACTTGTTGAAGCCGTAACCGGCGAATTTTTCCACCAGGTCGAAAATGTTACCGGCAAGGTCGGCTTCGATATTGTTGGTCTTGCAACCTTCAATAAAACCGCCGCGCTGCTTGGCCATTTCTTCGGGCTTTTTCTTACCCATCGCCCGACGGAGCATGTCCGCACCGCCGAGGGTGTAACCGGCCATGACCTGGGCAATCTGCATCACCTGTTCTTGATACAGGATGATGCCGTACGTCGGCGCCAATACCGGCTTGAGGCCTTCGTATTGATAGTCGGAGTGCGGATACGCCAGCTCGGCGCGACCGTGCTTACGGTTGATAAAGTCATCAACCATGCCGGACTGCAGCGGGCCCGGACGGAACAGGGCCACCAGTGCGATCAAGTCTTCCAGGCAGTCGGGCTTGAGCTTTTTGATCAGCTCTTTCATGCCTCGCGACTCAAGCTGGAACACCGCGGTGGTTTCAGCTTTTTGCAACAGCGTGTAAGTCGGTTTATCGTCGAGCGGGATGAACGCGATGTCCAGCGGCGGCTCGTCGACCTTGGCGCGGTCGCGGTTGATGGTCTTCAGCGCCCAGTCGATGACCGTCAGCGTCCGCAGACCGAGGAAGTCGAACTTCACCAGACCGGCGGCTTCAACGTCGTCCTTGTCGAACTGGGTTACCAGACCGTCACCGGCCTCGTCGCAATAGATCGGCGAGAAGTCAGTCAGCTTGGTCGGCGCGATAACCACACCACCGGCGTGTTTACCGACGTTACGCACCACGCCTTCGAGCTTGCGCGCCATCTCCCAGATTTCGGCGGCCTCTTCATCGACCTTGATGAAGTCACGGAGGATTTCTTCCTGCTCGTAGGCTTTTTCCAGGGTCATGCCGACTTCAAAAGGAATCATCTTCGACAGACGATCCGCCAAACCGTAGGACTTGCCCTGCACCCGCGCCACGTCGCGCACCACAGCCTTGGCGGCCATGGAACCGAAAGTGATGATCTGGCTTACCGCGTTGCGCCCGTATTTCTCGGCCACATAGTCGATCACGCGGTCACGACCGTCCATGCAGAAGTCGACGTCGAAGTCGGGCATCGATACCCGTTCCGGGTTAAGGAAACGTTCGAACAGCAGGTCGTATTCCAGCGGGTCGAGGTCGGTGATCTTCTGCACGTAGGCCACCAGCGAACCGGCACCCGAACCACGGCCAGGGCCTACCGGCACGCCGTTGCTTTTGGCCCACTGGATAAAGTCCATAACGATCAGGAAGTAACCGGGGAAGCCCATCTGGATGATGATATCCAGCTCGAAATTCAAGCGATCGACATAGACCTGACGCTTGGCTTCGTAGTCTTCGGTGGTGTCCTTGGGCAGCAGCACCGCCAATCGCTCTTCGAGACCGTCGAAGGAGACTTTGCGGAAATATTCGTCGATGGTCATGCCATCGGGGATCGGGAAGTTGGGCAGGAAGTGCGTGCCCAGTTTCACGTCGATGTTGCAGCGCTTGGCGATCTCGACGGTGTTTTCAATCGCGTCGGGAATATCGCTGAACAGCTCGATCATCTCCTCGGCGCTTTTCAGGTATTGCTGATCGCTGTAATTCTTCGAACGACGCGGATCGTCGAGGGCGCGGCCCTCACCGATGCAGACGCGGGTTTCGTGGGCGGCGAAGTCTTCCTGTTTGATGAAGCGCACATCGTTGCTCGCCACCAGCGGCGCGCCGAGTTTGTCGGCCAGCGCCACGGCGCCGTGCAGTTGTTCTTCATCGTTGGGACGGTTGGTGCGCTGGATTTCCAGATAGAAGCGATCCGGGAACACCGTCATCCACTCGCGCGTCAGGGCCTCGGCTTCAGCCGGGTTGCCACTGATCAGGGCCATGCCGATCTCGCCTTCTTTGGCGGCGGACAACATGATCAGGCCTTCGTTGGCTTCAGCGACCCACTCACGCTCGATGATGATCATGCCGTTGCGCTGGCCTTCAATGAAGCCGCGCGAGATCAACTCGGTGAGGTTGCGATAGCCCTTGGCGTTCATCACCAACAGGCTGAGACGGCTCAGCGGAGCGTCCGGATCTTTGTTCGACAGCCACAGGTCGGCGCCGCAGATCGGCTTGATGCCGGCGCCCATGGTGTTTTTATAGAATTTGACCAGGGAGCACATGTTGTTCTGGTCGGTGACCGCGACCGCCGGCATGTTCATGGCGGTCAGCGCCTTGACCAGCGGCTTGATCCGCACCAGCCCGTCGACCAGCGAGTATTCAGTGTGCAGGCGTAGATGAACGAATGAAGCCGGCATAGTGATCCTGTCCAGTTACATAGAGACAACAAGGCCCGGATTGTACCGGGCCTCGAACAAAACATCAGCCTTGCGACTAAACCTGCGTCAGGCCTTCCAGCGCTTCGTAAGCCAGACGCACCGGGGCGAACGAGCGCCGGTGAATCGGTGTCGGGCCCAGACGTACCAAGGCTTCCAGATGAACGGGCGTCGGGTAGCCTTTATGGCCGCCGATGCCGTAACCCGGGTAGATCAATTCAAACGCAGCCATTTCACGGTCACGACTGACCTTGGCCAGAATCGACGCGGCAGCGATGGCTGGCACCTTACCGTCGCCCTGCACCACCGCTTCCGCGCGCATCGGCAAGTGTGGGCAGCGGTTGCCGTCGATCATCGCCAGTTTCGGCTGAATATGCAGGCCGGCGACCGCGCGCTGCATGGCGAGCATGGTCGCGTGAAGGATGTTCAGTTCGTCGATTTCTTCGACTTCTGCGCGGGCTATGCACCAGCTCAGGGATTTCTCGATGATCTCGTCGTAGAGCTTTTCACGCTTGGCTTCGGTGAGTTTCTTCGAGTCGTTGAGACCGAGGATCGGCCGGTTTGGGTCGAGAATCACCGCCGCCGTCACCACTGCACCGCACAACGGGCCGCGACCGACTTCATCGACACCGGCCACCAGTTCTTCGACTTCGGCGACCAGGGTGAAATCCAGGCCCATCTGCATGCTTGTCTTGCTCATTGTTTTTGACCGATCAGGTTAAGGACGGCGTCCGCCGCCTGATTGGAGGCATCCCGGCGCAGGGTGCGGTGGATCTCGTCGAAACCGCGCGTCTGTTCTTCACCGCCCTCGATCAGCGGCGACAGGGTCTGGGCCAGCGCTTCGACCGTCGCATCATCCTGCAACAATTCTGGCACCAGCAGACGCTGGGCGAGCAGGTTCGGCAAGGACACGTAAGGGCTCTTGACCATGCGCTTGAGAATCCAGAACGTCAGCGGTGCCAAGCGATAGGCGACCACCATCGGCCGCTTGTACAACAGCGCTTCAAGGGTCGCGGTACCGGAGGCGATCAACACGGCGTTGCACGCGGCCAGAGCCAGATGGGATTTGCCGTCGAGCAGGGTCACCGGCAGATCGCGGCCGGCGAGCAGCTCTTCAAGCTGCGCGCGGCGCTCGGCATTGGCGCAAGGAATGACGAAACGCACACCCGGGCGCATGCTGCGCAGGCGCTCGGCGGTATCGAGGAACAGCGCGCCGAGTCGCGACACTTCGCCACCACGGCTGCCGGGCATCAACGCCACCAGCGGGGCGTCAGGCAGGCCCAACTCGGCACGCGCGGCGGCACGATTAGCCTCCAACGGAATGGCATCGGCCAGCGTGTGGCCGACGAACCGCACCGGTACGCCCTTCTCTTCGTAGAATTTCGCTTCGAACGGCAACAACGTGAGCATCAAATCGCAGCCTTCGCGAATCTTCAACACGCGCTTCTGCCGCCACGCCCACACCGACGGGCTGACGTAATGCACGGTTTTGATCCCGGCCTGACGCAGCTTGAGTTCGATATTGAGGTTGAAATCCGGGGCATCGATGCCGATGAACACATCGGGTTTCTCGGCGATCAGCGTGGCGATCAGCTCCTTGCGGCGCTTGAGCAACTCACGCAGACGCCCGAGCACTTCTACCAGGCCCATGACCGACAAGCGTTCCATGGGAAAGTAGGAAGTCAGGCCTTCGGCCTGCATCAACGGGCCACCCACACCGATGAACTCGACCGCCGGATGCTGTGCCTTGAGGGCGCGCATCAGACCGGCGCCGAGAATGTCGCCGGAAGCCTCACCCGCCACCAGCGCAATACGCAGATTGGCCATGA
This sequence comes from Pseudomonas sp. 18058, assembly GCF_902706155.1. Classification (NCBI taxonomy): domain Bacteria; kingdom Pseudomonadati; phylum Pseudomonadota; class Gammaproteobacteria; order Pseudomonadales; family Pseudomonadaceae; genus Pseudomonas; species Pseudomonas sp. 18058. The sequence goes on along the minus strand of NZ_CACSJY010000017.1, from coordinate 57,882 downwards.
TCAGCGAGTGATGCCGCGAGTCGACGACTGGATCGAGTCGCGGAAAATCGCAACTTCCGGGAATTGCGCCGCCGGTTCTGCCAGCTCAGCCAGTGCCTGCTCGACCGTCAGGCCTTGGCGGTACACGGTTTTGTAGGCGCGACGCAGGGTGTGGATCGCGTCTTCGCTGAACCCACGACGGCGCATGCCTTCGAAGTTCATGCTGCGTGCTTCCGCCGGGTTGCCGAATACCGTCACGAACGCCGGAACGTCCTTGCCGATCGCCGTGCCCATGCCGGAAAAGCTGTGGGCGCCGATGTGGCAATACTGATGTACGAGGGTGAAACCGGAGAGGATCGCCCAGTCATCAACGTGTACATGGCCGGCCAACGCGGTGTTGTTGACCAGAATGCAGTTGTTGCCGATGACGCTGTCGTGACCGATGTGGGCATAGGCCATGATCAGGTTGTGGTCGCCCAGCGTCGTTTCCGAACGATCCTGAACGGTGCCACGGTGAATGGTCACGCCTTCGCGGATGACGTTATGGTCACCAATCACCAGACGGGTTTCTTCACCTTTGTATTTCAGATCGGGCGTGTCCTCGCCTACCGAGGAAAACTGATAGATGCGATTGTGCTTACCGATGCGGGTCGGGCCTTTAAGAATTACATGGGGCCCGATCACGGTACCCTCGCCGATTTCCACACCGGCGCCGACGATCGACCACGGGCCGACCTCGACACCGTCAGCCAGAACGGCCGACGGATCGATGATTGCGCGAGGGTCAATCAAACTCATAGCTTGCGTTCCGCGCAGATGATTTCAGCCGAGCAGACCGGCTTGCCATCGACCGAAGCCTGGCATTCGAATTTCCAGATCTGACGCTTGCAGCTGAGGAACTTGGCTTCAAGGATCAACTGGTCGCCTGGCAACACAGGCTGGCGGAAGCGCAGCTTGTCGGAACCGACGAAGTAGTAAAGCGTGCCGTCGGCAGGCTTCACATCAAGCATTTTGAAACCGAGGATCCCGGCAGCCTGAGCCATTGCTTCGATGATCAGTACGCCCGGCATGATTGGATGCGCAGGGAAGTGACCATTGAAGAACGGTTCATTGATGCTGACATTCTTGTAGGCGCGAATGCGCTTGCCTTCAGTGTCCAGTTCCACCACTCGGTCCACCAGCAGGAACGGGTAACGGTGAGGCAGGTATTCGCGAATCTCGTTGATGTCCATCATTTCGGGGGGAAGCCTATGTAAAGATTGGGAGCGCGACTGACGCGCACTCCTCTAGCAAATCAAGGAGGCAGTCTAGAGGCTGTGCACACTTGATATGGAAATGGTATCAGCCATCTGATGAAGCATTGCCGTCAGGGGTCACTTCCCCTACGCGCTTTTCCAGCTGTTTCAAACGTCGCGCGATGTCATCGAGCTGACGAATACGGGCCGCGCTTTTGCGCCATTCGGCCGCCGGTTGCATGGCTGTACCGGATGAGTAGGCGCCTGGCTCGGTAATCGAGTGGGTCACCATGGTCATCCCGGTGAGGAAAACGTTGTCGCAAATATCAATGTGCCCAACCAGACCGACACCGCCGGCGAGCATGCAATGCTTGCCGATCTTGGTGCTGCCGGAGATCCCGACACACGCGGCCATGGCGGTGTGATCACCGACCTGAACGTTGTGCGCGATCTGAATCTGGTTATCGAGTTTCACGCCATTGCCGATCACGGTATCGGCCAGTGCGCCGCGGTCGATAGCGGTATTCACGCCAATCTCTACGTCGTCGCCGATGGTCACGCCACCGATCTGGGCGATTTTCTGCCAGATGCCCTTCTCGTTGGCAAAGCCGAAGCCCTCACCACCGAGCACAGCACCGGACTGAATCACCACACGTTTGCCGATGCGCACGTCGTGATACAGGGTCACGCGGGGCGCGAGCCAGCCGCCTTCACCAATTTCACTGCGCGCACCGACAAAGCAGTGGGCGCCCAAGGTCACTTGAGCAGCGATACGCGCACCGGCTTCGATCACTACAAACGGGCCGATGCTGGCGGTTGGATCAACCACCGCGTCGTCCGCAATCACTGCCGACGGGTGGATACCCGCCGCAGCTTTTGGTTTGGGATCGAACAAGTGCGAGATACGTGCGTAGGCCAGATAAGGATCCGGCACCACCAGCGCATTTCCGGCAAAACCTTCGGCGTCAGCTTCTTTGAGCAACAGCGCTGCTGCCTGCGAGCCTGCCAGGAATTTGCGGTATTGAGGGTTTGCCAGAAAGCTCAACTGAGCTGGGCCAGCCTCTTGCAAAGTGGCTAGCCCAGTAATTTGCTTCTCCGGGTCGCCACGCAGGGTGGCGCCGAGGAACTCGGCCAACTGGCCGAGCTTGATGGTCACGGTCATGGGTTACTTCAGCTGATTCATGCGCTCGATAACCTGGCGCGTGATGTCGTACTGAGGTTTGACATCGATCACTGCGCCACGCTCGAACACCAGGTCAAAACCACCTTTCTTGATGACTTCTTCCACTGCGCCATCCAGCTTCGGCTTCAGTTGCTTGAGCATTTCGCGGTCAGCAACAGCTTTGGCTTCGTTCAGTTCTTTGGACTGGAACTGGAAGTCACGGGCCTTTTGCTTGAATTCAAGCTCCAGACGCTCGCGCTCGCCCTGCTGCATTTTGTCACCACCGGCCATCAGACGATCCTGAATGCCTTTGGCGCTGCTTTCCAGAGTCTTCAGTTTGGTCAGTTGCGGACCGAACTTCTTCTCGGCATCAACGGCGTACTTCTTGGCCGCGTCCGATTCCAGCAAAGCCATCTGATAGTTCAGAACAGCGATTTTCATGTCGGCGAAAGCCGGGCCTGCCACCAGTACGGAGGCCAGGAGAACCAATTGAGTCAACTTACGCACGATGCACTCCTACAAAATCCATTGTCGTTATCTTGGGTCAGACGCTTAGAACGTCTGGCCGAGGGAGAATTGGAACACTTGAGTTTCAGCGTCATCCGGTTTCTTGATCGGCATGGCCAACGCGAAGCTCAGAGGACCCAGTGCGGTGACCCAGGTCACGCCTACACCAACGGAACTCGCCATGTTGCTCAGGCTAATATCGTTGCACTGCGTGCTGGAAGAAGAACCAGCTGCAGCGTTGGAAGTCTTGTCGCACTTGGAGTCGAATACGTTACCGACGTCCCAGAATACCGAGGTACGCAGGGAGCGCTGATCTTTAACAAACGGCAGCGGGAACAGAACTTCAACACCACCCTGGATCAACACGTTACCACCGAACGGCAGCGGATCCTGATCCGGGTCACGGAGTGTGCCAGCGTTGCCTGTTTCATCAGCACCACGGCTCGGCGTACTGCGAGGCCCCAGAGTGCTGTCCTTGAAGCCACGAACCGAGTTGAAACCACCAGCATAGTAGTTTTCATAGAACGGCAAGCCGTCAGTCGAACCGTAACCGTCGCCATAACCCAATTCGGTGTGCAGACGCAGGGTGTAGTTTTCAGTGATCGGCTGGAACAACTGACCACGGTAATCAAGCTTGAAAAACGACAGGTCACTACCAGGAATCGTCGATTCCAGCGTCAGGCTCTGCGAACGACCACGGGTTGGCAAGACGCCTTTGTTCAAGGTCGATTCGGACCAACCGGCCGAAGCCTTGAAGTTCAGGTACTTGTCGCCTTCCTGGTTAACGAAGTCGAAAATCTCGTCAACGGTGTACTGACCGGTCTTGATCTCATCCTGTTGAACGGAGAGACCGAAGGTCAGACGCGAAGTCTCGCTGATCGGGTAGCCGACGTTTACGCCAGCACCCAGGCTGTCTACCGCATAGCTTGCAACGTCGACATCGAGGTCATCGTAGTCAGTGGTGCGATAGAACGCGTTGTAACCCAGGCTCACGCCATCGGCGGTCCAGTACGGGTCAACGTAGCCGAAGTTGTAGCGGCTCTGGTATTCGCTTCGGGTCAGGCCGACGCTGACGCGGTTACCGGTACCGAGGAAGTTGTTCTGGGTGATCGAACCACCGAGGATCAGACCGGCGCTCTGCGCGAAACCGACGCTGGCGGTGATCGAACCGGAAGCCTGCTCTTCAACGCTGTAGTTCACGTCAACCTGGTCGTCGACACCTGGCACAGCCGGGGTTTCAACGTTGACTTCTTTAAAGAAGCCCAGACGCTCAAGACGGGTCTTGGACTGGTCGATCAGGTAGGTCGAAGCCCAGCCGCCTTCCATCTGACGCATTTCACGACGCAGCACTTCGTCTTCCGACTTGGTGTTGCCACGGAAGTTGATACGGTTAACGTAAGCACGCTTGCCCGGATCGACAGCAAACAGGATGTCGACAGTGTGGTCGTCATCGTGTGGCTGCGGAACACCGTTGACGTTGGCGAAGGTGTAACCCTCGTTACCCAGACGACGGGTGATCAGTTCGGAGGTGGTGGTCATCAGCTTGCGCGAGAACACCTGGCCTTTCTGCACCAGCAACAGCGATTTGACCTGATCTTCAGGGACTTTCAGGTCACCGCTGAGTTTGACGTCACGAACGGTGTACTTCTCGCCTTCGGTGACGTTAACGGTGATGTAGACGTGTTTCTTGTCCGGGGTGATGGACACCTGGGTCGAAGCGATATCCATGTTGATATAGCCGCGGTCCAGGTAGTAGGAGCGCAGACGCTCCAGGTCACCGGAAAGCTTTTCACGGGCGTACTTGTCATCGTTCTTGAAGAACGACAGCCAGTTGGTGGTTTTCAGTTCGAAAAGGTCGGTCAGGTCATCCTCAGGGAAAACCGTGTTGCCAACGACGTTGATGTGCTGAATGGCCGCAACGGTGCCTTCGTTGATCTTCACTTTCAGACCAACACGGTTACGTGGCTGCGAGACCACTTCGGTATCAACGGTGGCGGAGTAGCGACCCTGAGCAACGTACTGACGCTGCAGTTCGTTACGCACACCTTCGAGGGTGGCACGCTGGAAGATCTCGCCTTCGGACAGACCGGATTGCTTTAGGCCTTTCATCAAGTCTTCGGTGGAGATCGCCTTGTTGCCTTCGATCTCGATACTGGCGACCGACGGACGTTCAACGACCGTGATTACCAGTACGTTGCCTTCGCGGCCCAGCTGGATATCTTGAAAGAAACCGGTTTTGAACAACGCACGAGTGGATTCCACCAGGCGACGATCATCCGCCTGCTCGCCGACGTTCAACGGCAAGGCACCAAAGACACTACCCGCGGAGACCCGCTGGAGGCCATTGACGCGAATATCAGAGATAGTGAAGGACTCGGCGTGAACTTCGGCGATCATCAATACGGTGAGAACCGCAGTTAGCAGCAGACGTTTCATGAAGTCCTTTCTTATTCCAACTGGCAATAAACAAACTGCCGCAAAATGCGGCAGATTCGCAATTCAGCGAAGCGTTACAGTCGACCCAGATCGTTGACCAGAGCTAACAACATCACTCCGACCACCAAACTGATACCGATCTGTATCCCCCAACCTTGCACCCGATCCGACAAGGGACGACCACGCGCCCACTCGATCAGATAAAACAACAAATGCCCCCCATCCAGTACAGGAATGGGCAGCAAATTCAGAACCCCCAGGCTAATACTCAGATAAGCAAGGAAATTCAGGAAATCAGCGACGCCCGACTGGGCAGAAGCGCCCGCCACTTTAGCAATGGTTATCGGTCCACTCAAGTTTTTTACCGAGAGCTCGCCGAACAGCATTTTCTTTAGCGAATCGAGGGTCAGAACGCTCATGGTCCAAGTGCGACGAGCGCCCTCGCCAATCGCGGCCAAAGGCCCGTAACTGACCTCGCGGATCATTTCCGGTGGCCAGTCGATCGCTTTGACGCCAGCGCCCAGATAACCGCTCGGCGCCTTGCTTTCGCCACGCGCCGCCAGCGTCACCGGGACGTCGATTTGAGCACCATCACGCTCGACACGCAGCATAATTTTGGTATCAGGACGCGTACGAACGGTATCGACTACTTGCTGCCAGTCGCTCAGCGCCACGCCGTCGAGCGAGACCAGACGGTCGCTGGTTTTCAGGCCAGCAGCTTGCGCCGGGCCTTTTGGATCAAGTTCTGCGAGCACCGGTGGCAATGCCGGACGCCATGGACGGATACCCAACGAGCGAATCGGATCCGGCTCATCAGCCCCTTTCAGCCAATGATCCAGCGCCAGCTCACGCGGCGAATCAGCCGTAGAGCCCTGCTCACGCACCAACAACTGCAGCGAACCGCTCTCACCCAGTCGACGTACCAACTGCAAATTGACCGCCGCCCAACCGGAAGTCGGCTCGCCATCAATTGCGACAATTTCCTGACCCGCCGTCAAACCAGCCTTGGCCGCGATACTGCCGGACTCGACACCACCGATGACCGGGCGTATTTGCTGACTGCCAAGCATCGCCAGCACCCAGAAAAACACCAGAGCCAGCAGGAAGTTGGCGATCGGGCCGGCAGCCACGATGGCAATACGCTGGCGTACAGATTTGCGATTGAACGACTGATCGAGCTGATCCAGCGGCACTTCGCCTTCACGCTCGTCGAGCATCTTGACGTAACCACCCAGCGGAATCGCGGCGATCACGAACTCGGTGCCTTTCTTGTCGTGCCAGCGCAGCAACGGCATACCAAAGCCTACGGAAAAACGCAGAACCTTGACGCCACAGCGACGCGCGACCCAGAAATGGCCGAATTCATGAAAGGTGACCAGTACACCCAAAGCGATCAGGGTGCCGGCAATCATATAGAGCGCGCTCATCTACTTTCTCCGCAATCCTGTTCAGTGCTGCGTAAAGCCATTGTGTTGCAAAACTTATCGGTCGTGACGTTTCAACCATTGTTCGGCCAAAACTCGTGCCTTGGCGTCGGCGGTAAACACCGCATCGAGATCATCCAGCGCAACCACGGACTCGAGATTCAAGACTTCCTCGATGATACTCGCGATTTCCAGGTAACGAACCCGCCCATCGAGAAACGCTGCCACAGCCACTTCATTGGCCGCGTTGAGCATCGCCGGTGCGCTGTCACCCGCCTCGGCCGCTTGGCGGGCCAGACGCAGGCACGGGAAACGTTCTTCATCAGGCGCTTCGAAATCCAGGCGCGCGATGGCAAACAGATCCAGCGGTGCCACACCGGAATCAATACGTTCTGGCCAAGCCAACGCATTGGCAATCGGCGTGCGCATGTCAGGGTTACCCAACTGCGCCAGCACCGAGCCGTCGACGTAATCGACCAGCGAGTGAATCACGCTTTGCGGATGGATCACCACCTCGACCTGCGACGGCTTGGCATCGAACAACCAGCAGGCTTCGATCAGCTCAAGGCCTTTGTTCATCATGCTGGCCGAATCCACGGAAATCTTGCGCCCCATGGACCAGTTCGGATGCGCACACGCTTGGTCAGGTGAAACATGCACCAGTTCAGCCATCGGTGTCTGTCGGAACGGGCCACCAGAGGCTGTCAGTAAAATCCTTCGCACGCCGACCGAGCTCAAACCACGAGCAAAATCCTGCGGCATGCACTGGAAAATCGCGTTGTGTTCGCTGTCGATCGGCAACAGCACCGAACCGCTTTTGCGCACGGCCTGCATGAACAAAGCACCGGACATCACCAGCGCTTCTTTATTAGCCAGGAGAATCTTTTTGCCAGCCTCGACGGCGGCCAATGTAGGACGCAAACCCGCAGCACCCACAATCGCCGCCATCACCGCATCGACTTCCGGCGCGGAGGCGACCTGACACAAGCCCTCCTCCCCCACCAGCACCCGCGTTGGCAAACCCGCGGCACGCAGATCATCCTGCAAGCCACGGGCAGCGGCGACTTCAGGCACCACGGCAAATTGCGGCACGTGACGCACACACAAGGCCAGCAGTTCGCTCAGACGAGTGAAACCGCTCAGGGCGAATACTTGATAACGCTCAGGGTGACGCGCGATGACATCCAGGGTGCTCAGGCCAATCGAACCGGTCGCCCCCAGGACGGTAATCTGTTGGGCTCGGCTCACGGTGCGGCCATCCACAACAGCACGGCAAACACCGGAATCGCTGCGGTCAGGCTGTCGATGCGGTCAAGCACACCGCCATGCCCGGGCAGCAGATTGCTGCTGTCCTTGATGCCGGATTGACGCTTGAACATGCTTTCGGTGAGGTCGCCGACCACCGAGATAAAGACGATCAGCGCAGCGCCGATCAAGCCCTTGAGCAGTTCGGCCACTGTCCAGTCGCGCACCAGACCAACGATGGCGGTGATCACCAGGCTCAATGCCAGACCACCGTAAACGCCTTCCCAGCTTTTGCCCGGGCTGACCTGCGGGGCCAGTTTGCGCTTGCCGAAAGCACGGCCGGAGAAGTAGGCGCCGATATCAGCGCCCCACACCAACACCATCACCGCCATGATCAGCCAGTTACCCAACGGGTACTGTTTGATCTGCACCAGACCTTGCCAGGCCGGCAACAGAATCAGCAGACCGATCACCAGTTTGGTTGCCGCACTGGACCAATGAGCACTGGAGGCCGGGTAAGTAAGCACCAGATAAGTCGCCACTGCCCACCACAACACCGAAGCACCGAGCACCCATGGCGCAAGGCCGGGCAAGATGTACATGATGAAGAGCATGAACGCGACCACGGCGGCAAAACCCACACGGAACGCTTGCCCGGTGAAACCTGCCAGACGCGCCCATTCCCAGGCGCCCAAAGTCACGACCAGACCGATGAACAAGGCAAACCCGGAACCTTCGAGCAGGAAAAACCCGCACAAGGCAATCGGCAGCAGGATCAGTGCAGTGATGATTCGTTGTTTAAGCATTAAACCCGGGCTCCAGCTTCGACCTGTTCGCTCGTTTTACCGAAGCGACGTTGACGTGAAGCGAAATCGGCCAGCGCAGTGCGCATGGCATCGTGTTTGAAGTCCGGCCAGAACAGGTCGGAGAAGTACAACTCGGCGTACGCCAGTTGCCACAGCAGGAAGTTGCTGATGCGGTGCTCACCACCGGTGCGGATGCACAAATCCGGCAACGGCAGATCGCCGGTGACCAGACAGGTTTGCAACAGATCCGGAGTGATGTCTTCCGGACGCAGATGCCCGGCCTGAACTTCGCGTGCCAGGCGCTGTGCAGCCTGCGCGATATCCCACTGACCGCCGTAGTTGGCGGCGATCTGCAGAACAAAACGGTTGGCACCGGCAGTCATTGCTTCGGCTTCGCGCATCGCCGCCTGAAGTTCAGGGTGGAAGCGCGTGCGATCGCCAATGATGCGCAGGCAGATGTTGTTGTCGTTGAGGCGCTTGGCCTCACGACGCAATGCCTTGAAGAACAGATCCATCAAGGCGCTGACTTCATCGGCCGGGCGCTGCCAGTTTTCACTGGAGAAGGCGAACAAGGTCAACACTTCGACCTTGGCCTCAGCGCACACCTCGATGACGGCTCGCACAGCATCCACGCCCGCTTTATGCCCGGCGACACCCGGCATAAAGCGTTTTTTAGCCCAGCGATTGTTACCATCCATGATGATCGCGACATGGCGCGGCACCGCGGACGGCGCAGTCTGCTTGGTCTTGTCCATTAAAAGCTCGACCCTTATACGGCCATCAGGTCTTTTTCTTTCTCTTCCGTGGCCTTGGTGATCATGGCTTCGGAATCCTTGGTCAGCTTATCGATATCGGCGATTGCACGACGCTCTTCGTCTTCGCTGATTTCTTTATCCTTGACCAGCTTCTTCAGCTCGCCCAACGCGTCACGACGGATGTTGCGCACGGCAACACGAGCGTCTTCAGCAGCGCTGCGCGCCTGCTTGGTGAAGCCCTTACGGGTTTCTTCAGTCAGGGCAGGCATGGAGATCAGCAACAACTCGCCGAGGTTGGTCGGGTTGAGGTTCAGGCCAGCGCTCTGGATTGCCTTGTCGACGGCGGCGAGCATGTTGCGCTCGAAGGCCACGACTTGCAGGGTGCGCGAGTCTTTAACAGTGATGTTGGCAACCTGGGTGATGGAGGTGTCAGCGCCGTAGTACGGCACCATCACGCTGCCCAGAATGCTTGGGTGAGCCTTACCGGTACGGATCTGGCCAAAGGCGTGAGCCAGAGAGTCCAGGGATTTTTGCATGCGCTCTTGAGCGTCTTTTTTGATTTCGTTGATCATTGTTGACCTTCCTCGATCAGGGTGCCTTCAGCGCCGCCATGGACGATGTTCAGCAGGGCACCAGGTTTGTTCATGTTGAATACGCGCAGCGGCATCTTGTGATCGCGGCACAGGCAGATAGCGGTCAGATCCATTACACCCAGCTTGCGATCCAGTACTTCATCATAAGTCAGATGATCGAACTTCTCGGCATGCGGGTCTTTGAACGGGTCTGCGGTGTAAACACCATCGACCTTGGTCGCTTTCAGCACGACGTCGGCATCGATTTCGATGGCACGCAGGCAGGCTGCCGAATCCGTGGTGAAGAACGGGTTGCCGGTACCGGCTGCGAAAATCACGACGTCCTTGGAGTTCAGGTGACGCATGGCTTTGCGGCGATCGTAGTGATCGGTTACGCCAACCATGGAAATCGCCGACATCACGATGGCCGAGATATTGGCACGTTCCAGCGCATCGCGCATGGCCAGGGCGTTCATCACAGTGGCCAGCATGCCCATGTGGTCGCCTGTGACCCGATCCATACCGGCTTTGCTCAGGGCTTCGCCACGAAACAGGTTACCGCCACCGATCACCAGACCGACCTGGACACCGATGCCGACCAGTTGGCCGACTTCCAGCGCCATGCGATCGAGTACTTTCGGATCGATCCCGAACTCTTCCGAGCCCATCAGGGCCTCGCCGCTAAGCTTGAGTAGAATGCGTTTATAGCGAGCCTGATAACCACTGCCCTGCTGAGCCATTGCGAATCTCTCCTGCGGCGTATTAAAAAATTCTGTGCGAGCTGTTTACAGCTGGCGTTCACTCTAGCTTGGCGCTGCTTCAGCGCCATCGGAACATGGCTTTGTAAGTCAGTTCCAAGTGGAAACCAATAAAAAATTGGCTACCCCATCTGAAAAGAGGCTGCGCGCGTAAGCGGGCAGCCTCTTTCGGGCGACAGTTGAAAACTGTCTTATTGCTTGGCGGCAGCCAGCTGGGCAGCAACTTCTTCAGCGAAGTTGTCGACCGGCTTCTCGATGCCTTCGCCTACTTTGAAGTAGGTGAAGGAAACGATTTCAGCACCGGCTTTCTTGGCCAGTTCGCCAACCTTGATTTCAGGGTTCTTGACGAACGCCTGCTCAACCAGGCTTGCTTCTGCCAGGAACTTGCTGATACGGCCTTTGACCATATTTTCAACAATGTTTTCTGGCTTGCCTTTGATCTTCTCTTCGTTCAGCTGCAGGAACACAGCTTTTTCGCGCTCGATCGCTTCAGCCGAAACTTCCGATGGCAGCAGGAACTCAGGGTTGCTGGCCGCTACGTGCATAGCGATGTCTTTGGCCAGTTCAACGTTGCCGCCTTTCAGAACAACTGCAACACCGATCTTGTTGCCGTGCAGGTAGCCACCAACAACGTCGCCTTCTACGCGAACCAGACGACGGATGTTGACGTTTTCGCCAACCTTGCCGACCAGTACCAGACGAGCAGCTTCTTGCGCTTCGATCAGCGGAGCAACATCGGTCAGCTTGTCAGCGAAGGCTTTTTCAATGCTTTCAGCAACGAATGCCTTGAAGTCGTCCTGCAGAGCCAGGAAGTCGGTCTGCGAGTTCACTTCCAGCAGAACAGCAGATTTGCCGTCTTCTTTCAGAGCGATCGCGCCTTCAGCAGCTACGTTGCCTGCTTTTTTGGCAGCCTTGATTGCGCCCGAAGCACGCATGTCATCAATGGCTTTTTCGATGTCGCCGTCAGCCTTTTCCAGGGCTTTCTTGCAATCCATCATGCCTTCGCCGGTACGCTCACGCAGTTCTTTAACCAACGCTGCAGTAATTGCTGCCATTTTCAAATTCCTCTTGGATAGGTTTTCAACCATTCCACCCGATCGAACGGGCGTTCAATTCTTCCCGAAGCCGTTTGTAGCCGCTGCACGTTACAGATGCTGTAGCTGCGCTGCCGACAAATGGTTTTCGAGGTGGCAAAAAGGGGGCCAAGCCCCCTTTTTGCTTACTGAGTCAACGCCAGGGCGTTAATTACTCAGCTGCAGCTGCCGGAGCTTCTTCAGCTGCGAATTCTACAGTGCCGCCGCCAACATTGTTGCGACCACGGATAACTGCGTCAGCCATCGAACCCATGTACAGCTGGATAGCGCGGATTGCGTCATCGTTGCCTGGGATGATGTAGTCAACGCCTTCCGGGCTGCTGTTGGTATCGACAACGCCGATAACCGGGATGCCCAGCTTGTTGGCTTCGGTGATTGCGATGCGCTCGTGGTCAACGTCGATCACGAACAGTGCGTCTGGCAGACCGCCCATGTCCTTGATGCCGCCCAGCGAACGATCCAGCTTCTCAAGATCACGAGTGCGCATCAGCGCTTCTTTCTTGGTCAGCTTGGCGAAAGTACCGTCTTCGGCTTGAACTTCAAGGTCACGCAGACGCTTGATGGAAGCACGAATGGTTTTGAAGTTGGTCAGCATGCCGCCCAACCAGCGGTGATCGACGTACGGCGAACCGCAACGTGCTGCTTCTTCAGCAACGATCTTGCCAGCGGAACGCTTGGTGCCGACGAACAGAATCTTGTTTTTGCCCTGGGCCAGACGCTCTACGAAAGTCAGAGCTTCGTTGAACATTGGCAGGGTTTTTTCAAGGTTGATGATGTGAATCTTGTTACGCGCGCCGAAAATGTACTTACCCATTTTCGGATTCCAGTAACGGGTTTGGTGACCGAAGTGCACACCGGCCTTCAGCATATCGCGCATATTGACTTGGGACATGATAGTTCCTTAATAAGTCGGGTTTGGCCTCCACGTATCCCAATGACCAACCAGTGGCATAAAGCCAAAAGCACCCAGGTCATCGTGTCGACACGTGTGTGGATTTAAGCTTTTCGGGGTATCCCCGGAAAGCGGCGCATTTTATACCACAGGGTGCGCAGAAACGGAACACGAAATCTGTATTCGCACCAAGGACATGGGCGCAGCCCCCTTGGAATCGGCTTCAGGGGCACCATTGTATAGAGAGAAGCGATGCACGCAGGCACTGAATTGCGCCGTGCGTCTGTTAGAATCGCGTTTTTCAGGGTCGCAAAACGCACACCTGCCACCCTATTCGTATCAGCAAGCGCCGCCGAGCGCAGAGAGAGCCTGTATGACCGTCAACCTCAAAACCCCCGAGGACATCGCTGGCATGCGTGTCGCCGGCAAACTGGCCGCCGATGTGCTGGAAATGATTGCCGAACATGTCAAACCGGGCGTCACCACCGACGAGCTGAACCAGATCTGCCACGATTACATCGTCAACGTGCAGCAAGCCATCCCTGCCCCGCTCAACTACAAGGGCTACCCGAAATCGATCTGCACCTCGATCAACCACGTGGTGTGCCACGGCATCCCGAACGACAAGCCGCTGAAAAACGGCGACACCCTGAACATCGACGTGACCGTGATCAAAGACGGCTACCACGGCGACACCAGCCGCATGTTCCACGTCGGCGAAGTGCCGGTCTGGGCCGAGCGTCTGTCGCAGATCACTCAGGAATGCATGTACAAGGCGATCGAAATCGTCAAACCCGGTTGCCGCCTCGGCGACATCGGTGAAGTGATTCAGAAGCACGCGGAAAAGAACGGTTTCTCCGTCGTTCGCGAGTTCTGCGGCCACGGCATCGGCAAGGTGTTCCACGAAGAGCCGCAGATTCTCCACTACGGCCGCGCCGGCACTGGTATGGAACTGAAGGCCGGCATGACCTTCACCATCGAACCGATGATCAACCAGGGCAAGGCCGACACCAAAGTATTGGGCGACGGCTGGACCGCGATCACCAAAGACCGCAAGCTGTCGGCACAGTGGGAACACACCCTGCTGGTCACCGACACCGGCTACGAGATCTTCACCCTGCGCGCCGACGACACCATCCCGCGCATCTCGGCCTGATCCAGCAAACGCTCCCAGCCTTATAGAAGGAAAGCCAATCAATGCCGCAGGTGGATCCCGAACTCTTCGACCGCGGCCAGTTCCAGGCTGAACTGGCCCTCAAAGCGAGTCCTATCGCGGCGTTCAAGAAGGCGATCCGCCAGGCTCGCGAGGTACTCGACACGCGTTTTCGCAATGGCCGCGACATCCGCCGCCTGATCGAAGACCGTGCCTGGTTCGTCGACAACATCCTGCAAAAGGCCTGGGAGCAGTTCAACTGGAGCGAAGACGCCGACATCGCGCTGGTCGCGGTCGGCGGCTATGGTCGTGGTGAGTTGCACCCGTATTCCGACATCGATTTGCTGATCCTGCTGGACAGCGCTGACCACGAAGTCTTCCGCGATTCCATCGAGCGTTTTCTCACTTTGCTGTGGGACATCGGCCTGGAAGTCGGTCAGAGCGTTCGCTCAGTCGACGAATGTGCCCAAGAGGCGCGCGCCGACCTGACCGTGGTCACCAACCTGATGGAAAGCCGCACCATTTGCGGCCCCGAGCGTCTGCGTCAGCGCATGCTCGACGTCACCAGCACCGCACACATGTGGCCGGCCAAGGAATTCTTCCTGGCCAAACGCGCCGAGCAAAAGGCCCGCCACCACAAATACAACGACACCGAGTACAACCTGGAACCCAACGTCAAAGGCTCGCCCGGCGGACTACGGGATATTCAGACGATTCTCTGGGTGGCCCGGCGTCAGTACGGCACCCTCAACCTGCGCGCCCTCGCCGGCGAGGGCTTTCTGGTCGAAAGCGAAAACGCCCTGCTCGCCTCCTCCCAGGAATTCCTCTGGAAAGTGCGTTACGCCCTGCACATGCTCGCCGGACGTTCCGAAGACCGCTTGCTGTTCGATCACCAGCGCACCATTGCCGGCCTGTTGGGTTTTGAAGGTGACGACGCCAAACAGGCCGTCGAAAACTTCATGCAACAGTATTTCCGCGTAGTGATGAGCATCGCCCAGCTCAGCGACCTGATCATCCAGCACTTCGAGGAAGTCATCCTCGCGCCGGAAGACGAAGCGCCGCCGCAACCGATCAACGCACGTTTCCAGTTGCATGACGGCTACATCGAAGCGCGTAACGACAACGTGTTCCGCCGTACGCCATTCGCCATGCTGGAAATCTTCGTGCTGATGGCCCAGCAGCCGGAAATCAAAGGCGTACGTGCCGATACCATTCGCTTGCTGCGTGAGCACCGTCACCTGATCGACGACAATTTCCGTAACGATATTCGCAACACCAGCCTGTTCATCGAGCTGTTCAAGTGCAAGATCGGCATCCACCGCAACCTGCGCCGGATGAACCGCTACGGCATTCTCGGGCGTTATCTGCCGGAGTTCGGTTTTATCGTCGGGCAGATGCAGCACGACCTGTTCCACATCTATACGGTCGACGCGCACACGCTGAACCTGATCAAGCACCTGCGCAAATTGCAGTACACCCAGGTGTCGGAAAAATTCCCGCTGGCCGCCAAGCTCATGGCGAAACTGCCCAAGCCCGAACTGATCTACATGGCCGGTCTGTACCACGACATCGGCAAGGGTCGGCATGGCGACCACTCGGAGATCGGCGCGGTCGATGCCGAGGCGTTCTGCCAGCGCCACCAGTTGCCGGTGTGGGACAGCCGTCTGATTGTCTGGCTGGTGCAGAACCATCTGGTGATGTCGACCACCGCGCAGCGCAAGGACTTGTCCGACCCACAGGTGATCCACGATTTCGCGCAGGCAGTCGGCGACGAAACCCGCCTCGACTACCTGTACGTGCTGACCGTGGCCGACATCAACGCGACCAACCCGACACTGTGGAATTCGTGGCGAGCGAGCCTGTTGCGTCAGCTCTACACCGAGACCAAACGCGCCTTGCGTCGCGGCCTGGAAAACCCGGTCGATCGCGAAGAGCAGATCCGCCAGACCCAGAGCGCTGCACTGGACATTCTGGTGCGCGGCGGCACCGATCCGGACGACGTCGAGCAGTTGTGGGCACAGTTAGGCGATGACTATTTCCTGCGCCACACCGCCGGCGACGTGGCCTGGCACAGCGATGCGATCCTGCAGCAACCGGTCGATGGCGGGCCGCTGGTGTTGATCAAGGAAACCACCCAGCGCGAGTTCGAGGGCGGCACGCAGATCTTCATTTATGCACCGGATCAGCACGACTTCTTCGCGGTGACCGTGGCGGCGATGGATCAGCTCAACCTGAACATTCATGACGCGCGGGTTATCACCTCGAGCAGTCAGTTCACCCTCGACACCTACATCGTGCTCGACAACGAAGGCGAATCGATCGGCGACAACCCGACGCGGGTCAAACAGATCCGCGAAGGCCTGACCGAAGCGCTGCGCAACCCGGATGACTACCCGACGATCATTCAGCGTCGGGTGCCGCGTCAGCTCAAGCATTTTGCCTTCGCGCCGCAGGTGACGATCCACAACGACGCCCAGCGCCCGGTGACCGTGCTGGAGTTGACCGCACCGGATCGGCCAGGGCTGCTGGCGCGTATTGGCGGAATTTTCCTTGAGTTCGACCTGTCGCTGCAGAACGCCAAGATTGCGACCTTGGGCGAGCGGGTGGAAGACGTGTTCTTTATCACCGACGCGCACAACCAGCCGCTGTCCGACCCGCTGCTGTGCAGCCGTTTGCAGGATGCGATTGTTGAGCAGTTGAGCGTCAATCAGGAACCGGATATCAAGCTTTCGCGTATCAGTATTTGAATCAATGAATTTCCCCTGTGGCGAGGGGATTTATCCCCGTTGGGCTGCGTAGCGGCCCTAAAACCATTCACTGCGATTTGACTGAAAGTCCGCGCGCACAGGTTTTACGACTGCTTCGCAGCCGAACGGGGATAAATCCCCTCGCCACAATGGCTCCCCTTTCACACTTAAAGAGGCCCCAATGAACAACGCTCTGAACCAGCTCCAGCCCTACCCGTTCGAAAAGCTCCGCGCCCTGCTCGGCACCGTCACGCCGAACCCGGACAAGCGTCCGATCGCCCTGTCGATCGGCGAGCCGAAACATCGCTCGCCAAGCTTTGTCGCCGAAGCGCTGGCGAACAGTCTGGATCAGATGGCGGTGTACCCGACCACCCTGGGCATCCCGGCCCTGCGCGAAGCCATCGCCGGCTGGTGCGAGCGTCGTTTCGGCGTGCCGAGCGGCTGGATCGATCCGGCGCGCAACGTGCTGCCGGTCAACGGCACCCGTGAAGCGCTGTTCGCCTTCACTCAGACCGTGGTCAATCGCGGCGACGATGCGCTGGTGGTCAGCCCGAACCCGTTTTATCAAATCTACGAAGGCGCCGCGTTCCTCGCCGGAGCCAAGCCGCACTACCTGCCGTGCCTCGACGAGAACGGCTTCAACCCGGATTTCGACGCGGTGTCGCCGGACATCTGGAAGCGTTGCCAGATCCTGTTTCTGTGCTCGCCGGGCAACCCGACCGGCGCACTGATCCCGGTCGATGTGTTGAAAAAACTCATCGCCCTGGCCGACGAATACGACTTCGTGATCGCCGCCGACGAGTGCTACAGCGAACTGTACTTCGACGAGCAAACACCGCCGTCGGGCCTGCTCACCGCTTGCGTCGAACTGGGTCGCAAGGATTTCAAACGTTGCGTGGTCTTCCACAGTCTGTCCAAGCGTTCCAATCTGCCGGGCCTGCGTTCCGGTTTCGTTGCTGGCAATGCCGACATCCTCAAGGGCTTCCTGCTCTATCGCACCTACCACGGCTGCGCGATGCCGGTGCAAACGCAACTGGCCAGCGTTGCCGCGTGGAACGACGAAGAACACGTGCGCGCCAACCGTGCGCTGTACCGCGAGAAGTTCGACGCAGTACTGGAAATCCTCAGCCCGGTGATGGACGTGCAGCGTCCGGATGGCAGCTTCTATCTGTGGCCGAATGTGAACGGTGATGACGCGGCGTTCTGCCGTGATTTGTTCGAACAAGAGCATGTCACTGTGGTACCGGGTTCTTATCTGTCCCGTGATGTCGATGGCGTTAATCCGGGTGCCGGCCGTGTGCGTATGGCGCTGGTTGCGCCGTTGGCTGAATGTGTTGAAGCGGCAGAACGTATTCGCGCGTTTATTACCCGTCAGAAATAAATAGCTGAATACCGTGCCAGGCAATCTGGCACGGTAACTTGCGCTTGCAAGTTACACTTCAAAACAACTAATCACTCCCTCTTTCGTCCCTCACGACTTACTCTTGATTCGCGAATTTCATCGCATAAAATTAAACATCAATTACAACTTCAGGGAAGAAGATAAATATGAATAATCTCCAGGATTGCAAACTCCTACAGTGGCCGGATGATCTCGCTGCTTATGAGATGGCCATTAAAGAGAATCCGGCGAACGCAACTTTCGCCAGCGGCGGTCGACGCAAACGCTCGCTGATCAACTATTCAAAACTGTGGGCCAATGGTCGAACGCTGACCATCGCCTTCATCGACGACGTCGATCCTGATCACAAACGCAAAATCATGGAGGCAGCTGTTCGCTGGATTCCATACGTTAATCTGAGTTTCGAGTTTGTCGATGACCTGCAAGGTGATATTCGCATCGCCACAAAGAATAATTACAACAGTTCCATGCTCGGCACAGACGCGCTGCTGATTCATCCGGATTGGCCAACGATGAACCTGGGCGTCAAACCCGATCATGAAGACTTTGAAACCATTGTCACCCACGAATTTGGCCATGCACTGGGCGCCATGCACGAACACCAGCACCCGCAGGCCGACATCCCTTGGGACAAACCGAAAGTGTACGACTATTACCAGAACCGCGAGATGGGGCCGCTGACCCCGGAGCAAGTGGACTTCAACCTGTTCACGCCATTCAACACCCTCGAAGCGATTTACACCGAGTACGACCGTAAATCGATCATGCATCATCCGGTATCTAACGATTTGACTTTAGGCGACTGGGAGAACCCGATCAATCGCGAGATCAGCAAGAAAGACATCAAGATGATGAGCTTGCTCTATCCCCAATAAGCAATCTCGCAAAAAACAAGGAAGTTAAACTATGTTATCCAATTCAACTTACGCCCCCGCCCTGTCCCAGCCAAATGCTTGTGGAGTGCATTACTGATGTGGGCTAAAAAAAATCCATCGAAACTGTGGACTCCCGGCCGCATTCTTCGTATCGCCTTCCTCAATGGCACCCAAGAGTTCAAAGACGCGACCATCGCGGCAGCCAGCAATTGGTTGCCGCACATCAACTTGAAGTTTGATTTCGTTGAGGGTGTCGAGGGGGATATCCGCATACTTAGCAACGATGGCGTTTTCTCGTCCAATATTGGCACTGACGCCTTACTCAATACCCATACAGCGACGATGCAGCTCTGGCCTCACCCGGCCATTCACGCGCGTTATTTCGCCGCGAATGTGATGCATGAGTTCGGCCATATGCTGGGTGCGGAACACGAACAGATCCACCCGGCAGCCGCAATTCCATGGAACGTGCCCGCCATCTACGAAAAACACGGCATTACCGATAATCCTGATGAGGATAACTACGAGGCGAACAGGAAGCGCCAATGGTTACACCGTGAGTATCTTGATCGGGCAGCCACCGAAGACAGCATTTGCTCGGACTACGACCGCAAGTCGATCATGCACTACGTCATCTACCAATCCTGGACCACAGGCGATTTTCAGAACTTTCTTAATCTGGAGCTCAGCGAAAAAGATAAAGCCTTCATGGCGAAGGCTTACCCCTGCCCGGTGTAAACCCGGGCTTGGTTATTTCACCTGTCCCAGATTTGCCTCGCTCAAATCGAGCTCTCCCAACACTTCACGTAATACGTCATCACCAATCTGGTGATGACGGCTAAGGCTATAGAGTTCCAGGCGCTGCGCTCGCAGCGCCTTCAAACGTAAACGCCGCTCAAGCAGATCCATCTGAAACGCCATCGCCTGCGCTTCGGCGGAGTCGTTGAACACGTCGAGTTGATGGCGATATTCAGACATGATCCGCGCCTTGAGCTCTGCCGCCAGCGCCGCTTGAGCGGCATCCTGCGGTGGGAGCTCCTCGGTTTCCAGTGAGTGAATCGCTGCTTCGGCGGTTTTGCGCCAGGCATCGCGTACTTCTTGGCGACGCTTGTCGTCCGGGCTCTTTTCGATGCCGCGCAGTAACAGCGGCAGCGCGATACACGCCGAAATCAGTGAGAGCAGAATCACCCCGGCGGCGATGAAGATCAGCAAGTCGCGCTCGGGAAATGCCTCAGAGCCCATCAGCATCGGCACCGACATCACACCTGCCAGCGTCACCGCCCCGCGCACGCCGCCGACGGTCAGCAACCAGCAGGAGCGCGCGGTCGGCACTTGAGTCAGCTCGCCTTTACCGCGCAAACGCCGCAGCAACACCGACAAACGCCAGATGCTCTGCACCCAGATAAATCGCAGCAGCACCAACGCGAGGAAAATCGCCACGACGTCGAGGCCGCGATACAGCAGGGTCGGCCACAACGTCGGTTCGTGGCTGACCACGGCTTTGATGATGTCCGGCAATTGCAGACCGAGCAGCAGGAAGATCAAGCCGTTGAAAGCAAATTCCAGCAGCGACCAGACGCTGCGGTTGAGCAAGCGGGTGCTGGTCTGCCGGGGCAACAGGTCGAGCCAGCTCTGCATCATCCCCGCCGCTACCGCCGACAGAATGCCCGACACGCCGAGGCGTTCAGCCAAGACATACGCGGCGAACGGCAGCAGCAACATAAATACAACGTGCGTCGCTGGATCATCCCAGCCGCGCGCGATCATCCACGAGCGCAGGCGCCCGACCAGCCAGCTCAGCGCCACGCCGACGGCCAGACCACCGAGCGCCACCACGACAAAGGTCAGGCTGGCGTTGGTCAGCGAGAACACGCCAGTGATGGCTGCGGCCAAGGCGAACTTGAACGTCACCAGGCCAGAGGCATCGTTCATCAGCGCCTCGCCCTGCAGGATGTGCATCAGCGGGGTCGGCAAGCGGTTCTGCGAAATAGCCGAGACGGCCACGGCGTCGGTCGGCGACAACACGGCCGCCAAGGCGAAAGCCACGGGCAACGGAATCGTCGGCAATAACCAGTGAATGAAGTAACCGGCGCCGACCACGGTGAACAGCACCAGCCCAACGGCCAGCGTCAGAATCGGCCCGCGCAAATGCCAGAATTCGCGTTTGGGCATGCGCCAGCCATCGGAAAACAGCAGCGGCGGCAGGAACAGAAACAGGAACAGTTCGGGATCGAGGGCCACGTGCAAACCGAGCGTCGGCAAGGCCAGCAAGGCACCGGCGGCGATTTGCACCAAAGGCAGCGGCAGCGGGATGACCCGTCCGACCAGACGCGAAACGCTGACCAGCATCAGCAGGATCAGGACGGTGTAAGCGGTTTGCATAAAGCGGAAATCTCAGACAATCGACAGCGTTGAACTGCCATATTAGCCGCTTAGGATGCGTCTGGCGTTTGCACCTATGTCGCACACGCCCCAAATGATGTCCGCACAACAATGTGTAGGAGCTGCGGCACGCTGCGATCTTTTGATCTTTAAAGACACAATCAAAAGATCGCAGCCTCGTTTCACTCGACAGCTCCTACAGGGTTTTGCGTATTCGCCGAAGGGTCATGGCATAATCCGTCACCATTTTTCTCCAGCACCTGTAAAGGGGGCAATTCCTTGACCGTTTCAAGTAAAACGTTGCACCTTTTCGGCATCAAAGCCTGCGACACCATGAAAAAGGCGCGCACCTGGCTTGATGAGCACGCTGTCAGCTACGACTTTCACGATTACAAAAGCGCCGGCATCGACCGTGAGCACCTGACCCAATGGTGTGACGAGCACGGCTGGCAAACGGTGTTGAACCGCGCAGGCACGACCTTTCGCAAACTCGACGACGAACGCAAAGCCGATCTCGACCAATCGAAAGCCATCGAACTGATGCTCGCTCAACCCTCGATGATCAAGCGCCCGGTGCTCGATCTCGGTGACCGAACCCTGATTGGCTTCAAGCCAGATATCTACGCGGCCGCTCTGAAGTAAGCAGCCCGTCACTCTTTGTAGAGGTGTATTTACATGTCCAATTCCCTGTTCAGCATCGCCTTTGGTGTCGGCACTCAGAACCGTCAAGGCGCGTGGCTGGAAGTGTTTTACGCCCAGCCATTGCTCAATCCTTCGGCCGAACTGGTCGCTGCCGTGGCGCCAATCCTCGGTTACACCGAAGGCAACCAGGCCATCACCTTCACCACCGCTCAGGCGGCGCAACTGGCTGAAGCCGTGAAAGGCATCGACGCCGTGCAAGGCAAACTGCTGACCCGTCTGGCCGAAAGCCACAAGCCGCTGGTCGCCACTCTGCTGGCCGAAGATGCACAGCTGACCTCGACCCCTGAGGCTTACCTGAAGCTGCACCTGCTGTCACACCGTCTGGTCAAGCCGCACGGCGTGAGCCTGGCCGGCATCTTCCCGCTGCTGCCGAACGTGGCCTGGACCAGCCAGGGCGCGATCGACCTGAGCGAACTGACCGAAATGCAACTGGAAGCCCGTCTGCGTGGCGAGCTGCTGGAAGTGTTCTCGGTGGACAAGTTCCCGAAAATGACCGACTACGTGGTTCCGGCCGGCGTGCGTATCGCTGACGCGGCACGTCTGCGTCTGGGCGCTTACGTCGGCGAAGGCACCACCGTGATGCACGAAGGTTTCATCAACTTCAACGCCGGCACCGAAGGCCCGGGCATGATCGAAGGCCGCGTTTCCGCTGGCGTCTTCGTCGGCAAGGGCTCCGATCTGGGCGGCGGTTGCTCGACCATGGGCACTCTGTCGGGCGGCGGCAACATCGTGATCAAGGTTGGCGAAGGCTGCCTGATCGGCGCCAACGCCGGTATCGGTATTCCATTGGGCGACCGCAACACTGTTGAGTCGGGCCTGTACGTGACCGCCGGCACCAAGGTTGCGCTGCTCGACGAAAACAACAACCTGGTTAAAGTTGTGAAGGCGCGCGAGCTGGCCGGTCAGGCTGACCTGCTGTTCCGTCGCAATTCGGAAACCGGTGCTGTGGAATGCAAAACCCACAAATCGGCGATCGAACTGAACGAAGCGCTGCACGCTCACAACTAAGTGCCGCTATGACCTTCTGTGGGAGCGGGCTTGCTCGCGAAGACGGTGTGTCAGTCACCCTTGATGTCGACTGACACGACGCTTTCGCGAGCAAGCCCGCTCCCACAAGGTTCGGTGTACATCCCGCCCAAGTTCACAGGGCTGAACAGATGATGATTCCCTCCCCCTGGCGTGCCGATTTCCCGGCCATCGCCGCGCTGCAACGGCAAGACCAGACCTATCTGGACAACGCCGCCACCACGCAAAAACCCCAGGCCCTGCTCGACGCTCTGACGCATTACTACGCCAACGGCGCGGCCAATGTGCACCGTGCGCAACACCTGCCCGGCGCTCACGCGACGCAGGCGTTCGAGGACAGTCGGCGCAAGGTTGCGCAATGGCTGAATGCCGGAGACAGCGGGCAGATCATCTTTACCCACGGCGCCACCAGTGCGCTGAACCTCCTGGCTTATGGCCTGGAACATCTTTTCCACCTGGGCGATGAAATTGTCATCAGCGCCCTGGAGCATCACGCCAATCTGCTGCCGTGGCAACAACTGGCGCAACGGCGCAACCTGAAACTGGTGATTCTGCCGCTGGATGCTGACGGTTTGA
Organism: Pseudomonas sp. 18058; assembly: GCF_902706155.1. NCBI lineage: Bacteria > Pseudomonadati > Pseudomonadota > Gammaproteobacteria > Pseudomonadales > Pseudomonadaceae > Pseudomonas > Pseudomonas sp. 18058. The sequence continues at coordinate 34,154 of NZ_CACSJY010000017.1, read as the reverse complement.
TTGACCTCGCGGCTGCCGTGCATTTGATTGGCCCGCGTACACGCTTGCTGGCGGTCAGTCAGTTGTCCAACGTGCTCGGCGCCTGGCAGCCATTGCCAGCGCTATTGGGCATGGCCAAGGCGCAGAACGCGCTGACCGTGGTCGATGGCGCGCAAGGCGTAGTGCATGGCCGACATGACGTGCAGGCGCTGGGTTGCGACTTCTACGTGTTTTCCAGCCACAAGCTGTATGGGCCGGATGGTTTGGGCGTTCTGTTCGGGCGCAATGCTGCGCTTGAACAACTGAAGCCTTGGCAGTTTGGCGGCGAAATGGTGCTGGAAGCCAACTACCACGACGCGCGCTTCCGCCCTGCTCCGCTGGGTTTTGAAGCGGGCACACCGCCGATTGCCAGTGTGATCGGCCTAGGTGCGACGCTGGATTATCTGGCCGGGCTCGATCAGGACGCAGTGTCGGCCCACGAAGCGGCGCTGCATGACTATCTGCTGCGTGGCCTCGCTGCTCGTAATGGCATTCGTTTGTTGGGCAAGCCGCAATTGGCGCTGGCGAGTTTTGTCGTTGAAGGTGTGCATAACGCTGATTTGGCGCATTTGCTGACAGAACAAGGCATTGCCGTGCGCGCCGGACATCACTGCGCGATGCCGTTGCTGAAAAGCTTCGAGCTGGCCGGGGCGATTCGCGTGTCGCTGGCGTTGTACAACGATTCGGAGGATCTGGAACGGTTCTTTGAAGCGCTGGATCAGGCGCTGGAGATGTTGCGATGAGCTTGCCGGTCGAGGCTGCCGAGGCGCTGAAAACGTTTCAAAACGCGGCGGGTTGGGAACAGCGCGCGCGGTTGTTGATGCAGTTTGGTGATCGGTTGCCACCGCTAAGTGACGCCGACAAGTGCGAAGTCAATCGGGTGCATGGCTGTGAGAGTCAGGTGTGGCTGGTTGGGCAATTGCGTGACGGTCATTGGCAGTTCGCGGCGAGCAGCGATGCGCGGATGATTCGCGGGTTGGTGGCGTTGTTGCTGTTGCGAGTGAACGGACTGTCAGCGGCGGAGTTGCAGCAAATTGATCTGCCGGACTGGTTCAATCAGCTAGGCCTTTCGCGCCAGCTATCGCCCTCGCGCAGCAATGGCCTTAACGCCGTGCTCAAGCGAATGAATGAGTTGGCCGGTTAATCGCCTTCGCGAGCAAGCCCGCTCCCACAGGGGATTTGTGAACACCACAGATCCAATGTGGGAGCGGGCTTGCTCGCGAAGGGGCCAGCAGCCACAACATCAAGCCTGAGGTTTAACTCGCTCCGCCGGGCGCCGAACACCCGCGACAATCTTGTCCACAGCCTTGGTCGCCGCAACCATGCCAAACGTCGCCGTGACCATCATCACCGCGCCAAACCCACCCGCGCAGTCCAGCTTCACCCCATCGCCAACGAAACTCTTCTGCAAACAAATGCTGCCATCCGGCTTCGGATAGCGCAGTTGCTCGGTAGAAAACACACACGGCACGCTGTAATGCCGGGTCACGGTGCGCGAAAAGCCATAATCACGACGCAACGTGGAACGCACTTTCGAGGCCAACGGGTCGTTGAACGTACGGTTGAGATCGCACACCTGAATCAGCGTCGGATCAATCTGCCCGCCCGCGCCGCCGGTGGTGATGATCTGAATCTTGCGGCGTTTGCACCAGGCAATCAGCGCAGCTTTGGCGTTGACCGCGTCGATGCAGTCGATCACGCAATCGATGTTCGGCGTGATGTATTCGGCCATGGTCTCGCGGGTGACGAAATCAGCCACCGCGTGCACGGTGCAATCCGGGTTGATCCCGCGCAGACGCTCGGCCATCACTTCGACCTTGGGTTTGCCGACGGTGCTGTCCAGCGCGTGCAACTGGCGGTTGGCGTTGCTGACGCAGACGTCATCGAGGTCGAACAGCGAAATCTCGCCGACGCCACAGCGGGCCATGGCTTCCGCCGCCCAGGAACCGACGCCACCGACGCCGACGATCGCCACGTGGGCCGCGCGCAAACGCGCCAGACCTTCGATGCCATACAAACGGGCGATGCCTGCAAACCGCGGATCTTCTGTACTCATGACCATTACCCCAAAAACCGGCGCGCATTATAGGGCTACACAGCGACAAGTTTTAAGCTTCGAGCTACAAGTGTAAGAACTTAAGTCAAAGTCGGCTGCCCAATGTCGGGCATTTCCCTGTCAGATGTACGACTGGCGGACTGCCGGTGTAGGATGCGCGCCCTTTTGCAATAAGAAAGGCGCAACGCCAACCGACTCCTTCGTTCCACAGCCTTTGGAACCCGAAATAGCTATGTCATCGCGTAAATTTGGACTCAACCTGGTGGTGGTTCTGGCAATCGCTGCCCTGTTCACCGGTTTCTGGGCACTGATCAATCGCCCGGTTTCCGCGCCGAACTGGCCGGAGCAGATCTCCGGTTTCTCCTATTCGCCGTTCCAGCAGGGACAATATCCGCAGAAGGATCAGTATCCGTCTGACGAAGAAATGCGCCGCGACCTGGAGATCATGAGCAAGCTGACGGACAACATCCGCATCTACTCAGTCGACGGTTCGTTGCAAGACATCCCGAAACTGGCTGAAGAATTCGGCCTGCGCGTGACGCTGGGGATCTGGATCAGCCCCGATCAGGAACGCAACGAACGGGAAATCCAGCGCGCCATCGAACTGGCCAACACTTCGCGCAGCGTGGTTCGCGTGGTGGTCGGGAACGAAGCGATCTTCCGTAAGGAAATCACTGCGCAAGAGCTGAGCGTGTTGCTCGATCGGGTGCGCGCGGCGGTGAAAGTGCCGGTGACCACCTCCGAGCAATGGCACGTCTGGGAAGAACACCCGGAGCTGGCCAAGCACGTGGATCTGATCGCCGCCCACGTTCTGCCTTACTGGGAATTCATCCCTGTCGATAAGGCCGGGCAATTCGTTTTCGACCGTGCCCGCGACCTGAAAAAGATGTTCCCGAAAAAGCCATTGCTGCTGTCCGAAATCGGCTGGCCGAGCAACGGTCGCATGCGCGGTGGCGCCGATGCATCGCCGGCGGATCAAGCGATTTACCTGCGTACGCTGGTCAACAAGCTTAACCGCCAAGGCTTCAACTACTTCGTGATCGAAGCGTTTGACCAGCCGTGGAAAGCTAGCGACGAAGGTTCGGTCGGCGCGTACTGGGGCGTGTTCAACGCCGCGCGTCAGCAGAAATTCAACTTCGAAGGCCCGGTGGTCGCGATCCCGCAGTGGCGCGTGCTGGCGATCGGCTCGGTGGTGCTGGCGCTGTTGTCGCTGACTTTGCTGATGATCGACGGTTCGGCCCTGCGTCAGCGTGGGCGGATCTTCCTGACCTTTATCGCCTTCCTTTGCGGTTCGGTGCTGGTGTGGATCGGTTACGACTACAGCCTGCAATACAGCACGTGGTTCAGTTTGACGGTCGGCTTCCTCTTGGCACTCGGTGCGCTAGGGGTGTTTATCGTGCTGCTTACCGAGGCGCATGAACTGGCCGAAGCGGTGTGGATTCACAAACGCCGGCGCGAATTCCTGCCGGTCGAGGGCGACTCCAACTACCGCCCGAAAGTCTCGATTCATGTGCCTTGCTACAACGAGCCGCCGGAGATGGTCAAACAGACCCTCGACGCCCTCGCCGCGCTGGATTATCCGGACTATGAAGTCCTGATCATCGACAACAACACCAAGGATCCGGCGGTGTGGGAACCGGTGCGTGACTACTGCGCAACCCTCGGCCCGCGCTTCAAGTTCTTCCACGTTTCGCCCCTGGCCGGTTTCAAGGGCGGCGCGCTGAACTACCTGATTCCGCACACCGCAAAAGACGCCGAAGTGATCGCCGTGATCGACTCCGATTACTGCGTGCACCCGAAATGGCTGAAGCACATGGTGCCGCACTTCGCCGACCCGAAAATCGCCGTGGTGCAGTCGCCGCAGGATTATCGCGACCAGAACGAAAGCACCTTCAAGAAGCTCTGCTATGCGGAATACAAAGGCTTCTTCCACATCGGCATGGTCACCCGTAACGACCGTGACGCGATCATCCAGCACGGCACCATGACCATGACCCGTCGTTCGGTGCTGGAAGAGTTGGGTTGGGCCGACTGGTGCATCTGCGAAGACGCCGAACTCGGTCTGCGCGTGTTCGAAAAAGGCCTGTCGGCGGCGTATTACCACGACAGCTACGGCAAGGGTCTGATGCCGGATACGTTTATCGACTTCAAGAAACAGCGTTTCCGCTGGGCTTACGGTGCGATTCAGATCATCAAGCGCCACACCCGCAGCCTGCTGCGCGGCAAGGACACCGAACTGACGCGCGGCCAGCGTTACCACTTCCTCGCGGGCTGGTTGCCGTGGGTCGCGGACGGGATGAACATCTTCTTCACCGTCGGCGCGTTGTTGTGGTCGGCGGCGATGATCATCGTGCCGCAACGGGTCGATCCGCCGCTGCTGATCTTCGCAATCCCGCCGTTGGCGTTGTTCGTGTTCAAGGTCGGCAAGATCATCTTCCTCTACCGTCGCGCCGTCGGCGTGAACCTGAAAGATGCCTTCTGCGCGGCGCTGGCCGGGCTGGCGTTGTCGCACACCATCGCCAAAGCGGTGCTGTACGGCTTCTTCACCACCAGCATTCCGTTCTTCCGCACACCGAAAAACGCCGACAACCATGGTTTCTGGGTGGCGATTTCCGAAGCGCGGGAAGAGCTGTTCATCATGCTGCTGTTGTGGGGCGCGGCGCTGGGGATCTACCTCGTCAACGGCATCCCGAGCAACGACATGCGTTTCTGGGTGGTTATGTTGCTGGTGCAATCGCTGCCGTATCTGGCGGCGCTGATCATGGCGTTCCTGTCGTCGCTGCCGAAACCTGCGGCCAAGCCTGAGCCGGCGCCGGTCGTCTAAATCCTCATCGATGCACTAAACGGCGGCCAATGGTCGCCGTTTTGCTTTAAGATAACCGCCATTTTGCGGGGCTTGGCGCTAAGCCCTGTGGGAGCGGGCTTGCTCGCGAATGCGGTGTGTCATTAAACATTGATGTCGACTGACACACTGCTTTCGCGAGCAAGCCCGCTCCCACATTTAGTCCGTGCCCACATTCATGATCTCCGGAGTTTTCCATGACGGCCCACGCCGACCTTTCGCCGACCCTCCAACTCGCCATCGACCTGATCCGCCGTCCATCCGTGACGCCGGTCGACGCCGATTGCCAGAAGCAGATGATGCAGCGCCTGGGCGATGCCGGTTTTACCCTCGAGCCGATGCGCATCGAAGATGTGGATAACTTCTGGGCCACCCACGGCAACAACGACGGCCCGGTGCTGTGCTTCGCCGGTCACACCGACGTGGTGCCGACCGGCCCGGTCACCGCGTGGCAGATCGATCCGTTCAATGCGCTGATCGATGAACACGGCATGCTTTGCGGCCGTGGCGCGGCGGACATGAAAGGCAGCCTGGCGTCGATGACCGTGGCCGCCGAGCGTTTCGTCGCCGATTACCCGAACCACAAGGGCAAGGTCGCGTTTCTGATTACCAGCGACGAAGAAGGCCCGGCGCACCACGGCACTAAAGCGGTGGTCGAGCGTTTGTCCGCGCGTAACGAGCGTCTGGACTGGTGCATCGTCGGCGAACCGTCGAGCACCACGCTGGTGGGCGATGTGGTGAAAAACGGCCGTCGCGGCTCGCTGGGCGCCAAGCTCACCGTCAAAGGCATTCAGGGTCACGTCGCTTACCCGCATCTGGCGAAGAACCCGATCCACCTCGCCGCTCCGGCACTGGCCGAACTGGCCGCCGAGCATTGGGATCACGGCAACGATTTCTTCCCGCCGACCAGTTTCCAGATCTCCAACGTCAACTCCGGCACCGGCGCGACCAACGTGATTCCGGGCGATCTGGTGGCGGTGTTCAACTTCCGTTTCTCCACCGAATCGACCGTCGAAGGCCTGCAGAAACGCGTGGCCGATATTCTCGACAAACACGATCTGGACTGGCACATCGACTGGGCGCTGTCCGGTCTGCCGTTCCTCACCGAACCGGGCGCACTGCTCGACGCGGTGTCGGCGAGCATCAAGGACATCACCGGTCGCGAAACCAAGGCGTCGACCAGCGGCGGTACGTCCGATGGCCGCTTCATCGCGACCATGGGCACGCAAGTGGTTGAACTGGGCCCGGTCAACGCGACCATCCACCAGGTCAACGAACGCGTATTGGCGGCGGATCTCGACGTACTGACCGAGATCTACTACCAAACCATGATCAAGTTGCTCGCCTGATGCTCGCGTGTCCGATCTGCAGTGAGCCGCTGAATGCGGTGGATAACGGCGTGGTCTGCCCCGCCGGCCACCGCTTTGACCGTGCGCGCCAGGGTTATCTGAACCTGCTGCCGGTGCAGCACAAAAACAGCCGCGATCCTGGCGATAACCAGGCCATGGTCGAGGCGCGCCGCGACTTTTTGAATGCTGGCCATTACGCGCCGGTGGCCAAGCGTCTGGCCGAGCTGGCGGCGAGTTATGCGCCGGGGCGATGGGTCGACATCGGTTGTGGCGAGGGTTATTACACCGCGCAAATTGCCGAGGCCTTGCCGAACGCCGATGGCTACGCCCTGGACATCTCCCGCGAAGCGGTCAAACGCGCCTGCAAACGCAACCCGGCGATTAGCTGGTTGATCGCCAGCATGGCTCGCGTGCCGTTGGCGTCGGGCAGTTGCCAGTTTCTCGCCAGCGTGTTCAGTCCATTGGATTGGGAAGAAGCCAAGCGTCTACTCAGCGTTGGCGGCGGCCTGATGAAAGTCGGCCCGACCAGCGGCCACCTGATGGAACTGCGCGAACGCCTGTACGACGAAGTGCGCGAGTACACCGACGACAAGCATCTGGCCCTCGTGCCGCAAGGCATGGCGCTGGCGCACAGCGAAACCCTGGAATTCAAGCTGACGCTGGACAAGCCCGAGGATCGCGCCAACCTGTTGGCGATGACGCCCCACGGCTGGCGCGCCAGTGCCGAGCGTCGCGCGGCGGTGATCGAACAGGCCGAGCCGTTCGAGACCACCGTGTCGATGCGCTACGATTATTTCGTTCTTCTATAAACTTTTGGTCTCGGGCGAGTGCCCGGGGCCGGCTAAATCCGCGAGTGGATTTTTCAGACCGCAGTGAGGACATCCATGCGCCAACCGGATATCGAGATTTACCTGAAAGACGCCGACGTCGACCATAAGGCCATTTCCGCCTGGCTGGGCGCCGCGCTGGGCCCGTGCACCGACTGGGTTCAGAAAGGCCAGACCTACAAGTGCAAGGCCGGCAACGTGCCGGTCACCTGGCTGCCGAAAGCCGTGGGCAAGTGGAATAGCCTGTACCTGGAAAGCGACCAGACGCCGTGGGACGACGACATCGCCTGCGCCCGTGCAGCGTTTGCTGCGCTGAACGTCGAAGTGCGTTGCGCGCCGGGCACATGGGTCGAGGAAGAAGGTGAAGAGACGGCTGATCGCTGGATGCGCATCAGCGCAGACGGTGAAGAAGAGATCACCTGGAAAACCGCTTAACAACAGGCAACGCAGATCCAAATGTGGGAGCGGGCTTGCTCGCGAATGCGGTGTATCAGTCGATATGAATGTTGACTGATACACCGCATTCGCGAGCAAGCCCGCTCCCACATTGGTTTCGCGGCGTTTTGGAGGTTTGTATTACAGGCCTACAACGTCTTCCGCCTGCAAACCCTTCTCGCCAGTAATCACCGCGTACTCAACCTGCTGACCTTCAGCCAGCGATCGGTGCCCTTCGCCGCGGATCGCGCGGTAGTGCACGAACACGTCCACCCCGTCTTCGCGCTGGATAAAGCCGTAGCCTTTGGCGTCGTTGAACCACTTCACGTTGCCGGTTTCACGTGTTGCCATCTGTTCATACTCCTTTTTTATTATTGAACAGGCTTTTCGCAGGAAAGCCTTTGAGGAACGTCAGCCTGCATCCGACGTCCATAAAAGGGCCCCGGCGACAGACCGCCGAGTATATGACAGGCGCGAAAAGTCTCAACAGGAGATTACTTCGCCGCTTTTTTGCCGATTTTCGTCCAATACGGCACACTATCGACCGCCCGAGCAAACGCTCGGTTTTATTCACTCACGCAGAAGCCGTATGACCCGTTCCCCGTTCCGCCGTCTTGTGTTTGGCACCCTGCGCCGACTGTTGTATCTCTGGGTTCGCTCGGAGACGATCAACCAGTCGTCGTTCACCCTCAACCTCGACCGCAGTCGTCCGGTGTTCTACGTCCTGCAAAACCCTTCGCTGACCGATCTGGCCGTGCTCGACACCGAGTGCACCAAGGCCGGCCTGCCGCGTCCGGTACTGCCGGTGTCGGTGGGTTCGCTGATTGAACCGGCGGCGTTTTTCTACCTGACGCCGGATCCGGACTGGCTCGGTCGTCAGGACAAACGCGGTGCGCCGCCGACCCTGACCCGACTGGTCAGCGCGCTGACGCAGAACGCTGCTGAAGATGCGCAGATCATTCCGGTCAGCGTGTTCTGGGGCCAGTCGCCGGACAGCGAAAACAGTCCGTGGAAACTGTTGTTCGCCGACAGCTGGGCGGTCACCGGACGTCTGCGTCGCTTGCTGAGCATCATCGTCCTCGGCCGTAAAACCCGTGTGCAATTCTCCGCACCGATTCACCTGCGCGAGCTGATCGAGCACAACAAGGGTCACGAACGCACCGTGCGCATGGCCCAGCGAATCCTGCGCGTGCACTTCCGCAATCTGAAAGCAGCGGTGATCGGCCCGGACATTTCCCACCGTCGCAACCTGGTCAAAGGCCTGCTCAATCAGCCGCTGGTCAAGCAAGCGATCCTCGACGAAGCCGAGCGCGAAAACATCTCCCCGGAGAAAGCCAAGGCTCAGGCCCTGCGCTACGGCAACGAGATCGCCTCGGACTACACCTACACCGCGATCCGTTTCCTTGAAGTGGTGCTGAGCTGGTTCTGGAACAAGATTTACGACGGCATCAAGGTCAACCACATCGAAGGCGTGCAGAAGGTCGCGCAGGGTCACGAAGTGATCTACGTGCCGTGCCATCGCAGCCACATCGACTATCTGCTGCTCTCGTACTTACTGTTCCGCAACGGCCTGACCCCGCCGCACATCGCCGCCGGGATCAACCTCAACATGCCGGTGATCGGCAGCCTGCTGCGGCGTGGCGGCGCGTTCTTCATGCGCCGCACGTTCAAGGGTAATCCGCTGTACACCTCGGTGTTCAACGAATACCTGCACACGCTGTTCACCAAAGGTTTCCCGGTCGAGTACTTCGTCGAGGGCGGCCGCTCGCGCACCGGACGCATGCTGCAACCGAAAACCGGCATGCTCGCCATTACGATGCGCAGCTTCCTGCGTTCGTCGCGCATGCCGATCGTGTTTGTACCGGTGTACATCGGCTACGAGCGCGTGTTGGAGGGGCGTACCTACCTCGGCGAACTGCGTGGCGCGAGCAAGAAGAAAGAATCGATCTTCGACATCTTCAAAGTCATCGGTGCGCTCAAGCAGCGCTTCGGTCAGGTCGCCGTCAACTTCGGTGAGCCGATCAAACTCGCCGAATTCCTCGACGCCGAGCAACCGGACTGGCGCCAACAGGAACTCGGCCCACAGTTCAAACCGGCGTGGCTCAACGAGACCACTAATCGCCTCGGCGAGAAAGTCGCGCAGCATCTGAACGAAGCGGCGGCGATCAACCCGGTCAACCTGGTGGCGCTGGCGCTGCTGTCGACCACGCGGCTGGCGCTGGACGATCGCGCCATGGCTCGCGTGCTGGATCTGTATCTGGCGCTGCTGCGCAAAGTCCCGTACTCGCCGCACACCACGCTGCCGGAAGGCGATGGCCGTGCCTTGATCGAGCACGTGAAGGACATGGATCTGCTGTCCGAGCAGAACGATGCGCTGGGCAAGATTCTCTATCTCGACGAGCAGAACGCCGTCCTGATGACCTACTACCGCAACAACGTGTTGCACATCTTCGCCCTGCCGGCGCTGCTCGCGAGCTTCTTCCAGAGTGCTTCGCGCATGAGCCGCGAACAGATCCTGCGCTACACCCGCGCGCTGTATCCGTACCTGCAATCGGAGCTGTTCATCCGCTGGTCGCTGGACGAACTGGATGCCGTGGTCGATCAGTGGCTGGAAGCATTCGTCGAGCAAGGTCTGCTGCGTTTCGAGAAAGACGTCTACCTGCGTCCGGCGCCAAGTTCGCGGCATTTTGTGTTGCTGACATTGCTGTCGAAAAGCATCGCGCAGACCTTGCAGCGTTTCTACATGACCGTGTCCTTGCTGCTCAACAGCGGCCAGAACAGCATCAGCGCCGAAGAACTGGAAGACCTCTGCACCGTCATGGCCCAGCGCCTGTCGATCCTCCACGGCCTCAACGCCCCGGAGTTTTTCGACAAGAGCCTGTTCCGTCATTTCATCCAGACCTTGCTCGACCTCGACGTGCTGCGTCGCGACGAGGCCGGCAAGCTCAGCTACCACGAACTGCTCGGCGAATTGGCCGAAGGTGCGGCCAAGCGCGTACTGCCAGCGGACATTCGTTTGTCGATCCGCCAGGTTGCGCTGCATCGCAGTGAAGATGCGGCTGAAAGCGCGGTAACCGCCGAAGGCTGAAACTTGCCGATAACTAACGGAGAGCCCGCCGGGTTCTCCCGTTAGTTGATTCGTGGATAAATAGGCTCACTTTAAAAATCGCGATAAGGATATCGAGATGAGCCTGCTGCACGAACCAACTCCCATCGTCACCGTCGACTTCCGTCTGCCCCCAGACTTCCGCGCTCCTGAGGGCGGTGAGAATGAAACGGTGGTCAGCGTCAAAGTGGTTAACTCCACTTCGCCGATCAACATTAAAGACTGGCGGCACTCGTCAGTCTTTGATGTCGACTGGAAGTTCTCATTTCCGCATCAGTACAGCGATGTCGGCGTGAAGTATCAGATCAACGTTCAGATGTTCCATGACCAACAGCCCTTGCTGGTGGCGCTGGACTACTTCGTTATCGTCAACACAGCCCCGCACCGGCAGACGCTGCATCTAAGTCCGATCGGCTTTCTGTATGTGGAAGCTCAGGAGCCCAGTGTCGTTGCTGAACATGAAGCCGTGACGATCAGTCTGCACGATGCTGATGACCCGAATACCCAACTTACCCGCGTCACTCAAGATGAACGAAGCGCCGTTTCGTTTTATCTGCAATACGATCCAGACAGCGTCATACCCGGCAAGCGCTATGCGTTAAGCGGTGTGGAAAACCGCTATCACCAATCCATTGCAGTCACGCCGTGGCATGTCGAACTTGCGCCGGTTTCGCCTACGTTGAGTTCGCGGCTATCGCAGTGGATCTCGCAGTGGCTGGAGAAACCATTACGTTTGTTCACTGACGTTGATGGCAAAATCCGCTAGATTTCTCTTCGGCGCCGGGATTCTTCCGGCGCAAAAGTATTAGAGGTTCCGATGAAAAAACTCACCCTTCTCGCCGCCGCCACGCTGTTGAGCGCCTGCCAATCGACCACCCCCGCCGGCAAGGCCAGCCTCGATGGCGAAGTGTTCTACCTGCAACGCATCGCCCTGCCACCGAGCGCGACCCTGAGCGTGAGCCTGCAAGACGTTTCCCTCGCCGACGCCCCGGCGGTCGTGATCGACGAGCAGAAAGGCCCGATCAAAGGCCAGGTGCCGCTGCCGTTCCACTTGAGCTACGATCCGGCACAGGTCAAACCCGGCCACCGTTATTCGGTCAGCGCGCGTATCGAAGTCAACGGCGAGCTGATGTTCATCACCACCGAAAACCACGCCGTGCAACTCGACGGCAACGACCCGCAGCCGCTGAAAATCCGCGTCGACGCGATTCGTTAATTCATTCTCCGCCACTCATTTCCACAACAAGGAAGCCGCCATGCTCCGCCCTACCCTTCGCTTCGCCGGCCTGTGCGCCGGCCTGATGATCAGCGCCAACGCTCTGGCCCTGTCACTCAGCGACCTGTCGCAACAAGACGCCACCGGCGGCCTCAAGGATGCCCTGACCCAAGGCGCGCAAATCGCCGTCAAACAACTGGGCACCCCGGGCGGCTTCAGCAACAACCCCGAGGTGAAAATCGAACTTCCGGGCAAACTCGGCAAAGCCGCCAGCAAAATGAAAGCCTTCGGCATGGGCGCCCAGGTTGAAGAACTCGAAACCGCGATGAACAAAGCGGCGGAAAGTGCCGTGACCCAAGCCCAGCCAATCCTCGTCGACGCCGTGAAAAAAATGAGCGTCGCTGACGCCAAAGGCATCCTCAGCGGCGGCCAGGATTCAGCCACGCAATACCTCGACAAATCCAGCCGCGAACAAATCCGCGCCAAGTTCCTGCCGATCGTCAAACAGGCGACCGACAAAGTCGGCGTGGCGCAGAAGTACAACTCGTTCGCCGGCCAGGCTGCGGCGTTCGGTGTGGTCGATGCGAAAAGCGCGAATGTCGAAAACTACGTCACCGAACAAGCGCTGAATGGCTTGTTCGAAATGATCGGCAAACAAGAAGAAACCATCCGCCAAAACCCGGCCGCTGCGGCGACGAGTCTGGCGAAAAAAGTCTTCGGCACGCTGTAACGTCCCGTGTAGGAGCTGCCGAAGGCTGCGATCTTTTGATCTTGTCTTTGCTGTCGAGCATTGAGGATCAAAAGATCGCAGCCTTCGGCAGCTCCTACAGGGTTTTCTGTCAGGCTGCATGGGTCTTGTAGACCACGCTCTTGCGGTATACATCGGTGAACCGGCTTACCGCTCGCTGAATCACCGAACACTGAAACTCGATGAAGTACGTCAGATCCAGCTCATCCGCTTCGCTATGCAAATAAGAGCGCCCATACTTCACCGGCGCATTGCGCAACAGCAAACTGATCGCAATGTAACGAAACGCCGCAAACTCATGCTTGAACATGAACCAGTAAAACAACGCCCGCGCAACCCGCCCGTTACCGTCGCGAAAGGGATGCTCGTAACCCAAGGCAAAATGCAGCGTGATCGCCTTGATCAGCGGATGCACATAACCCTTCTCCTGAGGTGATCCCTCAGGGAAATTGATCCAGTCCGACAACCTCCCCAGCCGCGAAATCAATCCGGCAGCAGGCGGAGGACGATGCACTGTATTGCCCGCGCCGTCCTGAACAACCACCTCATCATTCGCCCGGAAAACGCCCGGAGAATAGTCCTCGTCAGCAATCCCCTCCACCCCCACCCGATGCATCGCTGCGATCAAATCCACACTCATGGGCTCATCGCGTTTTTCCCACGCGAAATTCATCATCCGGTAGTTGCCCATCACCATCCGCTCATCCGGCGTACGCGGCTGACGCCGGTGCCTGAGCATGTCCTTGGCCACACGAGTAGTCGTCGCCGCGCCCTCTAACTGACTACTGGCGATGGCCTCATCCTCGATCAAATCATTAAGCAAATAACTGCAATGCGCCTGCTCTCCAATTTGCCGAGTCATGTAATCCAGAGCGGCAAAAGTCGTCTGCCGATCCACCAACGACAACGTGATCTGCGCCAACGGCGTCAACACATACTTGCCCCACTGCACCGGCTCGCCCAACGGCAACAGATTGACGTACTGCGCCACCCGCGCCTTCTTGACCAACGCCCAACACACCTTCACATCCAACCCGGACGCCCAGCGATAACGCAACGCCTCGAAAGGCAGATAACGGCCCTGATCATCCAGCGGCTTGAGCAACGCCAGATAATCCGCCAGACGCTGCTTGTGTGGCGAGCGCAGCAGAAGATTGAACACGGGATCGGATCGGCCTTTGAAGACGGGTGGGTTTTTCATGAAAGGGTGAACTCGAGGCGGTTGAAAACAGACGCTGGAGTACAACACCCGAGTGGGGAAAGGCTCAATATCGGAGGTTTCTGAAAAAGATGTAGGAAGGAAATAGAGGCAACTCAGGCAGAGATTGCTCGGCTGGCAGGCCGCCTTCGCGAGCAAGCCCGCTCCCACAGTTGGATCGTGTTGAATCAGACAGAGCATGGTTGGCTGGCAGGCCGTTATCGCGAGCAGGCTCACTCCTACAATTGGATGGTGTTGAATCAGACAGAGCATGGTTGGCTGGCAGGCCGTTATCGCGAGCAGGCTCATTCCTTCAATTGGATCGTGTACATCCGGGCAGAAACAGGTCGGCTGTCAGGCCGCCTTCCCGAGCAAGCTCTGCTCCTACAAAAGCAGGATCAAAAGATCGCAGCCTTCGGCAGCTCCTACATGAAATCAAACCCGCGCCACCACTAGGCCGAGTGTCAGCTCGCCTGCTTTTGATTTTGATCTTAGAGCCCGTCGGGAGGCTGAGTGGAGGGATTCATACGGGGAAAGCATCGAGAGGAGGTGCAGCGAAGCAAACCGTAGGCGATGCCCCCGGATGAACCCGGAACGAAGGAACCCGAGCCTTAGCGAGGGCCGGACGTCAGGGCACAGACCTTTGGTTCCTTTGGGGCGTTTGCCAAAGGGACTCGCCGTAAGGGCGAAACCGCCAGCCGCAACCCCCGCAGAAACGGATATTCACCCAAAACCCCAAGAGCATGGTCGGCCCAAAGGCCGCCAAGCTCAAACGGCCTCCCGCCGAACCCTGAACCAAGCCGCATACAACGCCGGCAAAAACAACAGCGTCAAAGCCGTAGCCACAATCAACCCGCCCATAATCGCCACCGCCATCGGCCCAAAAAACACACTGCGCGACAACGGAATCATCGCCAACACCGCCGCCAGCGCCGTCAACACAATCGGCCGAAACCGCCGCACCGTCGCCTCGATAATCGCCTGCCAAGGCCCAAGCCCCGACTTGATATCCTGCTCAATCTGATCCACCAGAATCACCGAATTGCGCATGATCATCCCCGACAACGCAATCGTCCCCAACATCGCCACAAACCCGAACGGCTGACGGAACACCATCAAAAACAGCACCACCCCGATCAACCCCAACGGCGCCGTCAAAAACACCATCGCCGTGCGCGAAAAACTGCGCAACTGCACCATCAACAGCGTCAGCACCACCACGATAAACATCGGCACCCCGGCATTCACCGACTTCTGCCCACGCTCGGAATCCTCCACCGTGCCGCCGACATCCAGCAAATACCCATCCGGCAACTCCGCCCGAATCGGATCGAGCGTCGGCATGATCTGCTTGATCAACGTCGCCGGCTGCTCCTTGCCATAAATGTCCGCGCGCACCGTCACCGTCGGCAACCGATTGCGGTGCCAGATAATCCCTTCTTCAAAACCATATTCCAGCGTCGCGACCTGCGACAACGCGACACTGCGGCCGTTATCCGTCGGCACCGCCAGACTCGGCAACAACGACAACTCGGTGCGCTCATGCACCGTGCCGCGCAGCAGAATCTCGATCAACTCGTTGTCTTCGCGGTACTGACTGACACTCGCGCCGGTCAGCGAACTCTGCAGAAACTTCGCCAGATTGGCCGTGCTCACACCGAGCGCCCGGGCACGATCCTGATCGATGTTCAGGTACACGACTTTGCTCGGTTCCTCCCAATCCAGATGCACATTGACCACATACGGATTCTCGCGAACCTTGGTCGCGACTTTGCGCGCCAGCGCACGGACTTCTTCGATGTGTTCGCCGGTGACGCGGAACTGCACGGGGTAACCTACCGGCGGGCCATTCTCCAGACGCGTGACCCGCGAGCGCATCGCCGGGAATTGCTCGTTCAATGTGCTGATCAACCAGTTGCGCAGCGCCTCACGTTCCTCGATGGTTTTCGCCAACACCACAAACTGCGCGAAGCTCGCCGCCGGCAACTGCTGATCCAGCGGCAGATAGAAACGCGGCGAACCGGTGCCGATATACGCCACGTAATTATCGATGCCGGCGTGATCCTTGAGCATCGCCTCCAGGCGTTTGACCTCACCGGTGGTATTGGCCAGCGATGCGCCTTCGGCCAGTTTCAGATCGACCATCAATTCCAGTCGATTGGAGGCCGGGAAGAACTGCTGCGGAACGTAACGGAACAACATTACCGAAGCGATAAACAGCCCCACCGTCAGCACGATCACGGTTTTACGGTGCACCACACACCACTCGACCAGCCGCCGAACACGCTGATAAAACGGCGTGCCATACGGATCCGGCTGACCATCCCCCGTGCCGTGTTTGGCGGCGTGAATTTTCGCCAGATCCGGCAGGAGTTTTTCCCCCAGATACGGCACGAACATCACCGCCGCCACCCACGAAGCGAGCAGCGCGATGGTCACCACCTGAAAGATTGATCGGGTGTATTCGCCGGTGCCCGACTGCGCAGTGGCAATCGGCAGGAACCCGGCAGCGGTGATCAACGTACCGGTGAGCATCGGGAACGCGGTGCTGGTCCAGGCATAACTTGCCGCGCGGATGCGGTCGAAACCCTGCTCCATTTTGATCGCCATCATTTCCACGGCGATGATCGCGTCGTCCACCAACAGGCCCAGCGCCAATACCAACGCGCCGAGGGAAATCTTGTGCAGACCGATGTTCAGGTAATACATGCAGGCGAAGGTCATCGCCAACACCAGCGGAATGGTCAGCGCCACGACCATGCCGGTACGCACGCCGAGGGAGAAGAAGCTCACCAGCAAGACAATCGCCAGCGCTTCGACCAACACCTGGACGAACTCGCCGACCCCGGTTTTCACTGCCGCTGGCTGGTCGGAAACCTTGCGCAATTGCATGCCGGCCGGAAGGTTTTTCTGGATCCGCGAGAACTCGACTTCCAGCGCTTTACCGAGCACCAGAATGTCGCCGCCGTCCTTCATCGCCACGGCCAGACCGATCGCATCCTCGCCCATAAAGCGCATGCGCGGTGCCGGTGGATCGTTGAAACCACGGCGCACATCGGCGACATCGGAGATGCGGAACGTACGATCACCGACACGGATCGGGAAGTTTCTTATCTCATCGACTGTCTGAAAATTCCCCGACACCCGTAGCTGCAATCGCTCGCTGCCGGTTTCGAAGAACCCGGCGGTCGATACGGCGTTCTGCTCTTGCAGCGCCTGTTGCACCGCCGCCAACGGCAAACCGAGGGTCGCCAGTTTGACGTTGGATAACTCGACCCAGATTTTTTCGTCCTGCAAACCGAGCAAGTCGACCTTGCCGACATCCTTGACCCGTTGCAGCTGGATCTGGATGCGGTCGGCGTAATCCTTGAGCACCGCGTAGTCGAAACCGTCGCCGGTCAGCGCATAGATATTGCCGAACGTGGTGCCGAATTCATCGTTGAAAAACGGCCCCTGAATATCCGGCGGCAACGTGTGGCGGATGTCGGCGACCTTCTTGCGCACCTGATACCAGAGGTCGGGGATTTCCTTGGAATGCATCGAGTCGCGGGCGATAAACGTGACCTGCGATTCACCGGGGCGTGAGAACGAGACGATGCGCTCGTACTCACCGGTTTCCATCAGTTTCTTTTCAATGCGTTCGGTGACCTGGCGCGAGACCTCCTGCGCGGTCGCACCCGGCCAGCGGGTCTGAATGACCATGGCTTTGAAGGTGAACGGCGGGTCTTCACTCTGGCCGAGTTTGGTGTAGGACAACGCGCCGACGATGGCCAGCAAAAGCATCAGGAACAGTACGATCTGGCGATTACGCAGCGCCCATTCGGAAAGGTTGAAGCGCATCGGGACTTACTCCTTATCCGCCAGATTGACCACACGGTTGGAGCGATCCACCGGACGCACCTGCTGACCTTCCAAAAGCACATGTACGCCGGCCGCCACCACCCAGTCGTTGGCGTTCAAGCCTTCAAGCACCGGCACGGCTTTTTCGCCGAACGGGCCAACGCGCACCGGGGTTTTCTTCAACGTGTTGTTGCCGTTGACCACCCAGACGTAGGTCGCACCGTTTTCAGCGGTGAGTGCCGAGAGCGGCACCGCCAGCGACACGGCATCGGCCGATTGCACAAAGACGCGAGCGCTCTGGCCCAGCTCGGCCGGGACTTTGCCGGCGGTGAACGAAATGCGCGCGGCAAAGGTGCGCGAGCGTGGATCGGCGGCGGGCGACAGTTCGCGGATCTGCCCGGCGAAGCGCTGGTTCTGCTGCGTCCACAATTCGACGGACACTGGCTGACCGACCTTGAAGCGGCCGAAGCTCTGCTCGGGCAGGCTGATCAACACCTCACGCTCGCCATCGGTGGCGAGGGTGTACACGGTCTGTCCGGCGGCAACCACTTGCCCGACTTCCACCGAACGCTTGGCCACCACGCCGTCCTGCGGCGCACGCAGCACCGCGTAACTGGCCTGATTGGTCGAGACGTTGAATTCAGCTTTGATTTGTTTGAGACGGGCTTCACCTGAGCGGTAAAGGTTTTCGGCATTGTCGTAAGCCGAGCGGCTGACCATCTGCCGATCCATAAGGGTCTTGTAGCGATCGCGCTCGGCGCGCACCAGATTGAGATTGGCTTCGGCGGCAGCGACTTGCGCACGGGTGGCTTCCAGTTGCAGGCGCACGTCTTGCGGATCGAGCTCGGCGAGCGGTTGATCGGCCTTCACGCGCTGACCTTCATCGACCAGTCGTCGGCTGACTTTGCCACCAATGCGGAATGCCAGATCAGGTTCGTAGCGGGCGCGCACCTCGCCCGGATAACTTTCCATCGCCTGCGCCGAAGGCTCTGGCTGCACCACCATGGCCGGTCGCACGGTGACTTGCGTCACTTCTTCCTGACCGCACGCTGACAAAAGGAACGCCAGACTCGCTGGCAACGCACAGGACAACGCATGGCGGAACATGGTGACGGACCTTTCGCTAATGGTGCTTGGAATAATTATACTGGCGGGTATGTTATTAATAGCAAACTCACCAGTCCAGTATTAAAAGCGAAGAATGTCGAACAATCTTTCAGCTCCAAACGGCCCGGGCCGCCCCAAGGATCTGGCCAAACGCCAGGCGATCCTCGACGCGGCGAAAATTCTGTTTCTGAGTCATGGCTATGCCAACACCAGCATGGACGCGGTCGCCAGCGAGGCTGGCGTGTCGAAGCTGACGGTTTACAGCCATTTCAACGACAAGGAGACGCTGTTCTCCGCCGCCGTGATGGCCAAATGCGAGGAGCAATTACCCACACTGATCTTCGAATTGCCGGAAGGCATCGCCGTGGAAAATGTGTTGCTGAACATTGCCCGAGGCTTTCATCACCTGATCAACAGCGATGAATCGGTGAATTTGCACCGTTTAATCATGGCGCTGGGGGTGCAGGATCCGAAGCTTTCACTGATCTTCTTCGAAGCCGGCCCACAGCGCATGGTGCAAGGGATGGAGCGCTTGCTGACGCGCATCCATGAGACGGGCGCGCTGAACATTGATCTACCGCGCAATGCCGCCGAGCATTTCTTTTGCCTGATCAAAGGCGCCGGGAATTTCCGGCTGATGTTTGGTTGCGGGGAGCCGTTGAGCGAAGAGGCTGCGGAAAGCCATATTGAGGAAGTGGTGGGGTTGTTTATGCGCGCTTACAAACCTTAGCTTTTGCGGTGCTTGGATCGACGCCTTCGCGAGCAAGCCCGCTCCCACATTGGAATGCATTCCAATGTGGGAGCGGGCTTGCTCGCGAATGGCAGCAACTCGGTCTCAAGGCTTGAGCGCTTTCTTCGGGTAGATGTCGTATCGGCTCGATTTACCATCCAGCGCATGGCTCGGTTTCGGCCCGTCAATGCACGGCGCCTTGCGCGGTCGCTTGACCACCACCCGGTGCGTCGCCAGTGCCAGCGCAGCCTGCAACAGCGCCGGCGCATCCGGATCATCGCCCACCAGCGGCCGGAACAAACGCATTTCCTTCTTCACCAGCGCGGTCTTCTCGCGGTGCGGAAACATCGGGTCGAGATAAATCACCTGCGGCGCCTCGCCTTCCCAGTTCTGCATGACCTCGATGGAATTGCCCTTGAGCAATTTCATCCGCGCCACGATCGGCGCTACTTCGAAATCTTCCGCACCACGCGCCAGCCCATCCTCCAACAGCGCGCCGATCAGCGGCTGGCGCTCGATCAGGCTCATCTCGCAACCCAGACTGGCCAGCACAAACGCATCCTTGCCCAGCCCCGCCGTCGCATCCAGCACGCGCGGGCGCACGCCTTGAGCGACGCCGACAGCCTTGGCGATCATCTGCCCGCTGCCGCCACCGTATAAACGCCGATGCGCCGCGCCGCCCTCAACGAAGTCGACGCGCACCGGCCCCGGTGCGTCCGGGCCGAGCTGTTGCAGCTGCAACCCCTGCTCGCCGACCTGCAAGGCGAACTCGCCGTCAGCCACCTCGCGCGGCAGACCGAGACGCTCGGCCCACTGCGCAGCTTGCGCTTCAAACGTCGCGCCGAGGGCTTCGACATGGATGCGGCAGGCCGCGGGTTGCTCAATCATGGAAAACACGCTCAAAAATTCAAGGAGCGGCAAAAACCGCCGATAACTCATTCAACGCACATTTTGCCAGAGCTGAGCGTCAACCGAAAAAAATGTCAGGCATTCTTCCCACATCGATTGGCTACATTTCGCCCCATGGCGACTTTAGCCGTCAAAACACTCAAGCACTGAGCGGCGTCAGTCACCTGTGGCAGGATTTTTTTGCCCAGGCGCTGGCCGAGCAGACGAGTGATGTGGTGCCGGCCTGCGGCACGTTTCCACCGGTTGACCTGAGCAGCAGCGAAGAGCCGACCGTCGGCAGCGACCTGCACGCGCACATCGTCAGCCAGCGCGAATGCGATGTGGTGGAAACTCAAGTGCGTCCGCCGGAGCCGCTGTTCCTGCCGATTGCCGAATTCGAAACCGAGTTGCTCGACAAGCCGTTCCCACCGTTCCCGGCAGAAGAACTGAAAGCGCAGCAAGAGCAGCAGGATTTTGACAGCAGCTGGGTTCGCCCTGTGGTTATCAACAACGGCCAGCCAATGCCAGAACCGGGCCCGGCGCCGCAGAAAAAGCCGCTGTACCTGCCGATTGCCGAGTTCGACCTCGACCTGATGCAGAAGCCTTATCCGCCATTCCCGCCGGAAGAAATCGTCGAGCAACAGAAGGCGCTGGACTTCGATAACGGCTGGGCACGCCCGATCGTTCTGCAGAACCTGCGCCTCGCCGCGTAACCTCTAGCGACACACGCTCCAGCGCCCGACATCGACATGAAAGTGATTGCGATGGGCAGCGTTGTAATCCGGACTCAACACCACACTGAACGCTTCGCAGGCGCCGTCGCGCACCTGCCGTAGAAATTGCGCGTCCTGATTTTGCTTCGGCCAGTCCTTGAGCACGCTGATGCTGCGCCCGTCAGCCAGACGAAACCCGGCGATGTCCAGCGCATCGGCACTGGCATGACGACTGAGTGCGCCGCTCTCGCGGTTGTAGACATTGCGGCAAGCGAAACTGCCGAGGTGGTCGAGGCGCGTGACCTTCTGGCCATAGATCGATTGAGCTGCCGGTTGCAACGTGTGGTGTTCAAACATCGCGTAGGCGACCGCCAGCGGACAACTGGCGAGGAAACTGCTGCTCAGCGCCACCTCACCGCCCTGCACGCGCAAGGCGCCGATCAGCGGGCACTTGGCGTCGGGGCTGTCGGATTGCCGGGTGACGCGCAGATCTGAACTGCTCAATGCCTGTGCACAAAGTTCTGGATCACTGCGCAAGCGCATCAGCTTGTAACCGGTGAGCCAATTGGGCGCGGCTTTCACGTCCAGCGGCGCCCACGGATTCCACTGCGGCGGCACCGCCAGCCAGCCGCGCCAGACACTGAACGCGGCACCGCCGATCATCAACAGCACCAGGCAAAATATCCATCGCCCCATGTTCAGCCTTTGAAGAGCTGATTGGCTTTGGCATACGGCATCGATTGCGAGGTGAAGCCGAACGTGCCGGATTGCTGGATTTCTTCAGCGGCGCGGAAGAACTCGCCGAACGCCGCCAGCGCCAGTGCCGAACCGGTGCTGATGCGGCGTACGCCCATGTCCTGCAATTCCTGCACGGTCAGTTTCAAACCGCCGGACATCAACACGTTGACCGGTTTCGGCGCCACCGCACGTACCACCGCCAGCACTTCTTCGGCGTTGCGTAAACCCGGCGCGTACAGCACGTCGGCGCCAGCGTCGGCGAAGGCTTTCAAGCGGCGAATGGTGTCATCGAGGTCAGGATTGCCGTGCAGATAGTTCTCCGCACGCGCGGTGAGAATGAAAGGAAATGGCAGCGTGCGCACGGCAGCGACAGCGGCTTCGATGTGCGCCACGGCATGTTCGAAACAATAGATCGGCGCATCCGGGCGGCCCGTCGCGTCTTCGATCGAACCACCGACCGCGCCCGCTTCGGCGGCACGCAACAAGCTTTTCGCGGACTCGGTCGGGTCATCAGAAAAGCCGTTTTCCAGATCCACCGCCACCGGTAAATCGGTCGCAGCGACAATCGCGCGGACGTTGGCCAAGGTCTCATCAAGACTCAACGCACCATCGGCCTTGCCCTGGGAAAACGCATAACCGGCACTGGTCGTGGCCAAGGCCTGATAGCCGAGACTGGCGAGCATCTTCGCCGAGCCGGCATCCCACGGATTGGCAATGACGAAGACTTGCGCACGCTCATGCAGCGCTTTGAAAGCGTGGGCTTTACGGGTTTGTGCTTGAAGGTCTGAGGCGTCCATCGGCTGGCTCCCGGGCAGGAAAACGAATCCGCCTCAGAGCAGGCCAAGTTGCTCGGCGGCGGGTTCTCTGTATAGCTCAGGCAGCGGTGGCAGGCCAGGCAAACGTTGCATCAATTGTGCGTGAAAACGTTGCGCCAGCTTCGCCGCCAACAGGTTGTCGGCGGTGTGCAGGAAGATGTACGGCGTGCGCCCCTCTTCGATCCACTCGGCGATTTTCGCCACCCACGGCACGAGGAAGGTGTCGTTGGCCTCAAGCTCGGGATGGCCGATGAAGCGCACCTGCGGGAATTGCGTGAACGCCGCCGGGCGCGTCGGCACGCGGGGCTTTTTTGATTGCGCGTGGATCACCGAGGATTCGGTCGACAGGCAACTGAACAGCGCACGCGGATCAAGGCAGATGCGCTCGACGCCACGGTCGAGCAGCAAGCGATTGAGCAGGCGTTCGCTCTCACCCTTGGCGAAGAACTGTTCATGGCGCACTTCCACCGCCAGCGGGCAATCCAGCGCATCGATGAACGCCGCCAGTTCCGGCAGCCGATGCGGCGTGAAGCTTTTCGATAATTGCAGCCACAACGGCGAAACACGCTGACCGAGGGGTTTGAGTAATTGCAGGAAGGTTTCGGCGGCGGTCAGTTGCTCGCGCAAGTCGCCGCTGTGGCTGATGTCGCCGGGGAATTTAGCGGTAAATCGAAAGTGTTCGGGCATGACTTCGGCCCATCGCTGCACAGTGGCCGGCGACGGGCTGGCGTAGAAGGTCGTATTGCCTTCGACGGCGTTGAACACTTGAGAATAGAGACCGAGGAATTCAGAGGTTTTTGCGTCTACCGGGTAGAGATACTCGCGCCAGGCGTTTTCGCTCCAGGACGGGCAACCGAGGTAGTAAGGCAAATCCATCAGATGTACAGATCGAGGCCCAGCACGTCTGCATCCCAATCGACAAAACCGGCGGTGCTCAGGTAGCTGGCGAGGGCCATCGCTACGCTTTTGCTCATGGCGCGGTGGTAAATCATGTCTTGTTGGCGGGCGGGCAGATTGCTCAGGCGTTGCGCGGTGGCTTTGGCGGCAGCACGTGCGGCCAGTTGCTCTTCAGTCGGGAATTCCAGCTCGCCGTCGATATCGTCGACGGATTCATCCACCGTCACATTGCCTTTGCGAGGCTTGCGCTTGATGGGATAGGACTGAGAGGAGAGGCCGTCTATACGCATAAATTCATGCTCGGTATCGATGATGGCAATTTAGCGGCACCGGGCCGACTTAGCAAACTGCCGAGTGATAACTAGAACACATAAAGCGCAAAAGGTTTAAAGCGAGGGGGTGGAAACTGACGATTGGTGTTTTTAAAATCAAAAGATCGCAGCCTTCGGCAGCTCCTACAGTTGGAATCTGATCCCTGTAGGAGCTGCCGAAGGCTGCGATCTTTTAAAGGCTCAGCGGGCCTTGGGGGTGGCGACTTTGTCGCGCAGGTAAACCGGTTGCGCGTCATCTGCCGGGATCGACTCGCCGCGCTCAAAAGCGAAGCGCGCCAGCGTCAGCAAGTCTTCAGCGTGAGGCAGCATGCCCGCATCCGAGCCCGTCAGATTGACGGCGATGCGCTCGGCATAGCCCCAACCGGTGCCGGCACCAAACCAGTCGCCACTGGCATCCGCCGGCAGCGCGACCACTTCCGGCGGCAGCACCGCTTCGGCGCCGACCAGACGCATCTCCCCCGCCGTCTCGCGGTAGCAACCCCAATACACTTCATCCATGCGCGCATCAATGGCCGCCGCGACCTGGCTCACGCCATGTTCACGCAACGCCCGCTGCGCCAGCACCGCCAGATTGGACACCGGCAACACCGGGCGATCCAGCGCAAACGCCAGGCCCTGCACCACACCAATGGCAATCCGCACCCCGGTAAACGCGCCCGGCCCGCGACCGAAGGCAATCGCATCGACCGCTTGCAACGTGGTGCCGGCGTCGGCCAGCAGTTGCTGAATCATCGGCAGCAGCTTCTGCGCGTGCAGGCGCGGGATCACCTCGTAATGGCTCGTGACCTTGCCGTCATGCAGCAAGGCAACGGAGCAAGCTTCAGTCGCGGTGTCCAGGGCCAGCAAGGTGCTCATCGATGTTTCCAAAACAGGGGTGGGAAAAAGTGCGTCAGTATAAACAACTACGGCCCGCAAGCGGGCCGTGGATGATGCTGCGATTCAGACTTTTCAGCTCAGCGCTGCCAGCACCTTGGCGGTGATTGCATCAACCGAACCTACGCCTGGAATGTGGCTGTACTTCGGTTTGCCAGCATTTTTGGCGGACAGGTTCTGATAGAACTCCACCAGCGGCTTGGTCTGCGAGTGGTAAACCGACAGGCGATGACGCACGGTTTCTTCAGTGTCGTCCTTGCGCTGTACCAGCTCTTCGCCGGTGATGTCGTCTTTGCCAGCGATTTTCGGCGGGTTGTAGACGATGTGGTAAACGCGGCCGCTGGCTTCGTGAACACGACGACCGGCGATGCGTTGAACGATTTCCTCGTCTTCAACAGCGATTTCAACCACAGCGTCCAGCTCGACGCCGGCGGTAACCAGTGCTTCCGCCTGCGGAATGGTGCGCGGGAAGCCGTCGAACAGGAAGCCGTTGGCGCAATCAGGCTGAGCGATACGATCTTTGACCAGTGCGATGATCAGGTCATCCGACACCAGGCCGCCGGCATCCATGATGCTCTTGGCTTGCACGCCCAGCGGAGTACCGGCCTTGACCGCTGCACGCAGCATGTCACCGGTGGAAATTTGTGGAATGCCGAATTTTTCGGTGATGAACTTTGCCTGAGTACCTTTACCGGCCCCGGGAGCTCCCAGCAGAATGACGCGCATTAGATGTGCTCCTCAATTTTTTTATAAAAAGCTTTTACAAAACAAAGGATTCGCCTCTTGGGACGAATCCTGAAAATACGGGACGTGGCCGCAGAAACGGCCAAAGGCTGATCAAGATACACAGCAGGCTGCGCCCACACAAGACGCCAAAAGTCGGAGAAACCTTCGCCCGCCGAGACCCTGCGACGCGGTGACCCAAGTCGCAACCCCATCATTAACTGTCGCCTGGCGGCACTTTCACCCGTCAGGCAAAGCGCCAACCGGCGCCTGTTGCCGGTGCCGCATGCCACGCCAAAACTGTTAGCCGGTGTTGCGCAAACCGGCGGCGATCCCCGCCACAGACACCAGCAACGCCTGTTCCACCGGGCTGCCCTGCTCGACATTCTGCTGCCGTGAACGGGCCAGTAACTCGGCCTGCAATAGATGTAGCGGGTCGAGGTAAGTATTGCGCAGACGGATGAATTCGAGGGTGTCCGGGCTATGCGCCAGCAGCTGCGACTGACCGGTCAGACCAAGCACCACCGCGCACGCCTGCGACAATAGGTCGCGTAACTGCGCGCCCAACGGCAGCAAATCCGCCTCGACCAAGCGCTCGTCGTAGGACAACGCGATGTCCGCGTCGGCCTTGGCCAGCACCATTTCGAGCATGTCGATGCGCGTGCGGAAGAACGGCCATTGCTCGCGCATCTGCCCGAGCAACTCGCCTTCGCCGCGCTCCAGCGCTTTGCTCAACGCCGATTCCCATCCGAGCCACGCCGGCAGCATCAGCCGCGTTTGCGTCCAGCCGAAGATCCACGGGATCGCCCGCAGACTTTCGATGCCGCCCGCGCGGCGTTTCGCCGGACGACTGCCGAGCGGCAAGCGGCCCAACTCCTGCTCCGGTGTGGACTGACGGAAATACTCAACGAACTGCGGATTCTCTCGCACCACCTGACGGTAAGCACTGACGCCATCAGCCGCCAATTCGTCCATCAGATGGCGCCATTCCGGCGTCGGTGGCGGCGGTGGCAGCAACGTCGCTTCAAGCACCGCTGCCAGGTACAGATTGAGGTTTTGCTCGGCGATGTCCGGCAGGCCGAATTTGAATCGAATCATTTCCCCCTGCTCAGTGGTACGGAAACGCCCCGCCACCGACCCCGGTGGCTGCGACAGAATCGCCGCGTGCGCCGGGCCACCGCCACGGCCGACGGTGCCGCCGCGACCGTGGAACAGCAGCAATTCAACTTGCTGCTCACGGCAGATTTCCACCAAGCGTTCCTGCGCGCGATATTGCGCCCAGGCCGCTGCGGTGGTGCCGGCGTCCTTGGCCGAGTCGGAGTAACCGATCATGACTTCCTGCGGGCCTTGCAGCCGTGCGCGGTAGCCCGGCAACAGCAACAGTCGCTCCATCACCGGCCCGGCGTTGTCGAGGTCGGCGAGGGTTTCGAACAGCGGCACCACACGCATCGGCCGCAACACGCCGGACTCTTTGAGCAGCAGTTGCACGGCGAGCACATCGGAAGCGGCGCCAGCCATGGAGATCACGTAGGAACCGAGCGATGCACCCGGTGCGGCGGCGATTTCCTTGCAGGTGTTGAGCACTTCGGCGGTGTCGGCTGACGGTTTAAAGTGCGCCGGCAGCAATGGCCGGCGATTAGTCAGCTCTTGCGTGAGGAAGCGGATGCGCTGTTCTTCATCCCAATCTTCATAGCGACCGAGGCCGAGATAATCGGTGATTTCGGTCATCGCCGAGCTGTGCCGCGACGAGTCCTGACGAACATCAAGGCGCACGAGGAACAGGCCAAACGTCACCGCGCGACGCAGGCAATCGAGCAACGGGCCGTCGGCAATCACGCCCATGCCGCATTCGTGCAGCGAGTTGAAACACAGCTTCAACGGATCGAGCAGATCGCGATTGTTGCTCAGCACATCGGCTGGCGCAGGCGTTGGCGCGGTCAGTGCGGCGTGTGCCCAGTTGCGCGTGGCACGCAGGCGTTCGCGCAGTTGCTTAAGGACTGCGCGGTACGGTTCGGCGCTGTCGCCCGCCTTGGCTTTGAGCGCATCGCTGGCCTGCTGCATCGACAGTTCGGCCGCCAGATGATCGACATCGCGCAGGTACAAATCGGCGGCCATCCAGCGCGCCAGCAGCAACACTTCGCGGGTCACTGCGGCGGTGACGTTGGGGTTGCCGTCACGGTCGCCGCCCATCCACGACGCGAAGCGAATCGGCGCCGCCTCCAGCGGCAAACGCAGGCCGGTCGCTTCAAACAAGGCCTTGTCAGCCTTGCGCATATGGTTGGGAATCGCCTGCCACAGCGAATGTTCGATCACCGCAAAACCCCACTTGGCTTCGTCGACCGGCGTCGGTCGCGTGCGGCGAATTTCTTCAGTGTGCCAGGCTTCGGCGATCAGCCGTTGCAGGGTGTTTTGAATTTGCTCGCGTTCGGCGCTGGTCAGGTCGCGATGATCCTGCGCGGCGAGTTGCGCGGCGATTGCGTCGTACTTCTGGATCAGCGTGCGCCGCGCCACTTCGGTCGGGTGCGCGGTCAGCACCAGTTCGATTTCCAGTCGCGACAGCTGGCGGGCCAGCGATTCGGCGCTGTGGCCTTCGTTGCGCAAACGTGCGAGCAACTCGGGCAACACGCGGGATTCGAACGGCGCCGGCTGCGACTCTTCGCGCCGATGGATCAACTGATACTGCTCGGCGATGTTCGCCAGATTGAGAAACTGGTTGAACGCGCGCGCCACCGGGAGCAATTCGTCCTCGCTCAATTGATTGAGGCTGGCGCTCAGTTCAGCGTCCATCGAGCCTCGGCGGTCGGCCTTGGCGCCTTTGCGAATCTGCTCGATCTTGTCGAGGAAGGCCTCGCCGTACTGGTCTCGAATGGTATTGCCCAACAGCTCTCCGAGCAGGTGAACGTCTTCGCGCAAGCGTGCATCAATATCGGTCATCAGCAATTCCCCAGCAGTAATCCGGACGGCTTAGAAACGAGTGCATGACCTAGAGAGTGCCGCTCTGCGCCGCTTCTTACAAGCATCCGACCAAGGGACTTTAAACCTTGTGGCCGAAAGCTAGTCTCAACAGTAAGCCGTACAACGGCTTGCCGCCGGCCCCGGCGGACACTCAACCAGACCTGCCATGAGCAGGTGCGAAATGAGGTCATCATGAAAATTCGTGAACTCGCCCAGCATTGGGAAGAAAACGCCAAAGGTCGCCTGACCGACACTGGCTACACGATTCATCTGGACGTTGAGGCGGCTGCGCGACTGGCCGCGATTGCCGAGATGTACCCCAAACGGCATGCCGAAGAATTGCTCGGCGAACTGATTGGCGCAGCGCTTGAAGAGTTCGAAGCGAGCCTGCCGTATGTGAAAGGTTCGACGGTAGTGGCGACGGATGAGGAAGGTGATCCGCTGTACGAGGACGTCGGACCTACGCCGCGTTTTCTGGCGTTGTCGCGGCGGCATTTGCATGACCTCTCGGCTGTTGAAGGCAAGCAAAAACACTGACACAACACACATCAAACTGTAGGAGTGAGCCTGCTCGCGATAGCGGTGTATCAGTCAAAATTGATGGTGACTGGCACACCACTTTCGCGAGCAGGCTCACTCCTACAGGGTTCGTATTTCAATTTGAAAATCGTGCGTTACCTGACTTTTAAAACCCCGCGCGTACCGCTCTATCCCGCCAAAGTTCCCGCTTTAGAGCCTTGTCCATTCAGTCAAAAATTATTTTGGCGATTAGCCATCTTTTCTGAACTTTTGAAAAATCACTCCGGTCGGAACCTGTAACCACGCCTGGAACGAGCGTTTCAAAAACGCCTTTCACACGACGCTTTTCGGCTCCTCGACCAGGATGGATTTAGATGTTTTCAGGAGATGCCTAATGGAGTTGAAGACCATGAAAAACCAAACCTCGTTTACCCACCTGCGCGGTCTGAAACTGGCTGCTCTGGCGATCGGCACCAGCTTCGTTCTGGCCGGTTGCGCCGGTAATCCACCGACCGAGCAATACGCCGTGACGCAATCGGCCGTGAACAGCGCCGTCAGCGCTGGCGGTACCGAGTTCGCAGCAGTCGAGATGAAGCAAGCGCAGGACAAACTGAAACAAGCCGAAATCGCCATGCACGACAAGAAGTATGACGAGGCGCGCACCCTGTCCGAGCAAGCCGAGTGGGACGCTCGCGTAGCCGAACGCAAAGCTCAGGCAGCCAAGGCTGAACAAGCCGTGAAGGATTCCCAGAAAGGTGTTCAGGAACTGCGTCAGGAAAGTCAGCGCACCGTGCAATAAGCGCGCATCCCGACCGCAAAGCTGAAACTTTTATCGATAGAAAGGACGACAAATTATGCGTAAGCAACTGATGATCCCAGCTCTTCTGGCCGCAAGCGTTGCCCTGGCTGCCTGCTCCACTCCGCCTAACCCGAATCTGGAAAACGCGCGCACCAACTACGCCGGCCTGCAAGCCAACCCGCAGGCGAGCAAAGTCGCAGCGCTGGAAACCAAAGACGCCAGTGATTACCTGGACAAAGCCGACAAGGCTTATCTGGACAAGCAAGACGCGGCCAAGGTTGACCAACTGGCTTACCTGACCAATCAGCGCGTAGAAGTGGCCAAGCAGACCATCGCCCTGCGCACCGCTGAAAACAACCTGAAAAACGCCGCCGCCCAACGTGCTCAAGCGCGTCTGGATGCCCGTGATCAGCAGATCAAACAGCTGCAGGACAGCCTGAACGCCAAGCAGACCGATCGCGGTACGCTGGTGACTTTCGGTGACGTACTGTTCGCTACCGACCGTGCTGACCTGAAATCCAGCGGTCTGGTCAACATCAACAAACTGGCGCAGTTCCTTCAGGAAAACCCGGATCGCAAAGTGATCGTCGAGGGTTACACCGACAGCACCGGTACTGCCAGCCACAACCAGACCCTGTCTGAGCGTCGCGCCAACTCCGTGCGTACCGCACTGGTGAAAATGGGCGTTGATCCAGCGCGCATCGTCGCTCAGGGTTATGGCAAGGAATACCCGGTTGCCGAGAACAGCAACGCTTCGGGCCGTGCGCAAAACCGTCGTGTGGAAGTGACCATTTCCAACGACAACCAGCCGGTTGTGCCACGTTCGGCTGTTAGCTCGAACTAAGCTGTAGGCTGTAACGTAAAAGCCCCGCCTGAGTGATCAGGCGGGGCTTTTTTGTACGGGCTGAAATGGCGGCCCCTCACCCCAGCCCTCTCCCGAGGGAGAGGGAGCCGATTTGCGTCGCCTTCAGAATTTGTGTTCGACGCGATGGATCAGGTCGGCGTATAGCGAAAGAACGCATCGATCAGTCCCCTCTCCCTCTGGGAGAGGGTTAGGGTGGGTGAGGGCTGAACCTGCAGAATCACTCTTGCAGCTTCTGCGGGGTCTCTTCACCCATGCAGCGCACGGTTTTTTTCTGTGCGTTGATCAGCACACCGGTCAGGCCTTTCTGCTCGGTATCAAACAACACCAGCACGCCATCAATGCACTGCGCCACTTGCGCTGCCGGCTCCAGCGAGACTTTGTAGTCTTCACCGGGAACGGTCTTGAGCATGGTGAATTCGTTGAGCAGCAACGCATCCTCGGGCTTGGCGAAGTGCAGGTAACCGTAGTACCACAGCGCCCCGACGGTGCCGAGGATGCTGCAGATACCGGTGATGATCAGCGGGATGGCGTTGCGTTCTTCAGTCATTGCGGACTCTCATCTTCAGAATTCGGGGGTGTCGGGTAATTGGGGATTTCGCCGAGACGGCGCAGGCCGTTGAAATGTTCGGGATCGTCGAGGTAGCGCAGCATGACCTGACGCCACACCGGGTCGCCGAAGGTTTGCACATGGCCGCCGCGAGTCAGTTGCAGCACGCGCGGTGGCGGCGCAGCTTGATACAGACGGATGCCGTTGGAAAGCGGTACCAGCGGATCGTCGATGCTGTGGAAGATCAGCTTCGGCACGCCATTCAGCTGCGGCATCGAGTTGATCGCACTGTCGCCATCCGGCACCAGCCACGACAGCGGTACTTGGAATGGCCAGGTCAGCCACGACGTGCTCAGCGCGTATTGGCCGACGCTGCGGTAACTGGCGGGCACGCCATCGAGCACCAGCGCTTTCAGCTGCTTCTGCCGCTCCGGATGCTGCACCAGCCAATGCACGGCCATCGATCCGCCAAGGCTCTGGCCGAGCAGCACCAGCGGTTTGCCTTTGACCTCGGGTGCCTTGTCCAGCCAGGCGAACGCGGCGTCGATGTCCTGATAGATCGCCGGCAAACTCGGCTCGCCCTCGGACAAGCCATAACCGCGATAGTCGACCAGCAGCACTTGATAGCCGTTCTTCGGCAACCACCAACTGCCGCCCAAATGCATCGGCAAATTGCCGCCGTTGCCGTGCAGGTGCAGTACGGTGCCTTTGACCTCGACGCCGGGCTTGGCCGGTAGCCACCAGGCGTTGAGCTTCAAGCCATCGGCGGTGACCAGCGTGACGGTGCGGTATTCGAGCTTGGCTTTTTCCGGGGTGAAGATCTGGCCCGGTTCGGGGTAGAACAATAACGAGCTGCAACCGCTGAGGGTCAGGAGCAGGCAGAAAATGCCGAGGATTCTCATCCGGTGAAACCTCGCAAAATTAGGGAAACAAACACCAATTCAGATCGTTCCCACGCTCTGCGTGGGAATGCATCCCGTGACGCTCTGCGTCACAGTGGACGCGGAGCGTCCATGGTGGCATTCCCACGCGGAGCGTGGGAACGATCGGTCTGTAGTGGGTTAGAGGATGTTGGAGTAATCCGCTTCGATCCGGTCCAGGCTCAGGTGATTGAGGAAGTTGGAGAAGCACATCCACGCCGACAACGCGTTCAAATCGCGGAACTGATCCGGCAAGTATTTCGGCGCTACTACCAGCCCTTCATCCACCAACTGACGCAAGGTACGCATGTCTTCCAGCGTGGTCTTGCCGCAGAACAACAGCGGGATCTGCTCGAGCTTGCCCTTGCGCACGGCCAACTGAATGTAGTTGTAAACCATGATAAAGCCCTTGAGATAGGACAAGTCTTTGGTAAATGGCAGCCCCGTCGGCGTCGAGCCACGGAACACGCGACTGGCGTTGCCGTAGCTTTCCGCCATCTCGAAGCCCTGCTCGCGGAAGAACTCGAACACCTGCAAAAAGTCCGCGCCCTCCTCGACCATGTGAATCGCGCGGGTGCGGTTGGTCAGTTTGCGCAGGCGGCTCGGGTAGGAGGCGAAGGTGATGATCTCCATCAGGATCGCCAGGCCTTCCTGGGTGACCGTCGACGACGGCGGGCCTTTGGACAGGAACGTGCAAATCGGCTGATTCAAACCGTTGAGCGTGGTGCCGACATGCACCAGCCCTTCGTGAACTTCCAGCGCGCGCACGTCGCGACCGTTGAACATCGCGTCGGTGCGGATCTTGATGTAATCCGCGCCCGCCGCTGCGTCAGCGACGATGCCGTCGGACTCGAACACGCGAATGGTTTCCTCGGCCTCACCGAAGACTTTGTTCAGACGGGTCTGCAACAGGTGCACGGCGTCTTTGGCGGTGAGGGTTTTCGGCTCATCCTTCAGGTCGCCACGGCCGTCGATGTTGTTGAGGTAGTCGGACATCATCAGGCCAAGGTCGGCCAGGGTCGGGTCGCCGGCGTGGAACGCATCGGACGCGGCGCCATACAGCTCTTGCGAGATCAGACCGAAATCCTCGGTGCCGCGCGCTTCGAGCATGCGCACGACCATGCGGTATTCCTTGCACATGCGCCGCATGATCTGCCCGACCGGGTTGAACTGGCCGAGCTGACGGGTGATGTCGCGCTCGATGTTCTGGAATTCCAGTTTGACCTTGCTCGAATCGAAACTCAGTGGCCGATTGAGGTAGTAGTCGCGGTCGATCGCCGGCATTTCCTTGCCTTTGGCCTTGAGAAAACCCTTGCGGATGTTCTCGTCCCACTTGACCGCGTCGAGGACACGGATCGGCGTTTGCGCCAGCACAATGCGGTCGGACAACATGCGTATCGTCTGCTGGTAATCGTCCACCCGAAACTCCTGTAGATACGTGACGTACTGAATTTATTTGGCGCGGGCCTGGCGCTGGTAGCGCACGGCCTCGACGAAAACATCGGAATTGGCCGGATCATCGAGGTAAGCAAAGACCTTGTCGAGGCTGCTGTCGACCTGCACGCCGTCGCCATCGTCGGTCTGGAATGGCTGACCGTCGAGGGCTTTTTGCTTGATCGCTTGATTGATCTGCTCGAGATCGAGGTTGTAGACCACCAATTCGTGTTTATCGGTGAGTTCGAAACCGGCGATGGTGAAGTGGCCGCCATACCGCGCCGGGACTTTTGCCGACAAGTACCAGCGGTTGCCGTGGCGCGAGACGGTGAACGGATAGGCTTCGCGTTCGCGGGGTTTGGCTTTGAAATACGTGACCGCCTGATAGCGATCATTGCCCAGGCGCGTCAGCTCAAGGTTCATCGGCTCGCCCCAGGCATTGGTGCTCGACCATTTGCCGAGCAGGCCTTTGGGCGCCGGCTCACTGGCGGTCAGCGGCTCCTTGAACGTCACCAGACAACCACTTAGCAGCAGGAACGACAAGGCGATCAGCACGCTACGCCAGGCTTTCATTCGATACTCCCTATGAATCTGAAACACCTTTCCCATGTGGGAGCGGGCTTGCTCGCGAATGCGGTAGTTCAGCCACCTAAACCGTTGAATG